>DAHVAI010000489.1 GCA_027314685.1 Nitrososphaerota archaeon
AACGGACCTGATTACGACACGTCAAGCTTCGAGCAGGCTATGTCGAAATCGAGACAGACAGAGCCGAATATTCCGATTGGTCTATTCTATGAAGTGGAAAAGCCAACATACGAAGAGCAAGATGTTGCTCTAAAAGCTGGCAATCCTGTGAAAGCAAAACTGGGCGTGGCTGATCCAAAGCAGTTGTTCCAGGAATTCTACTGAGCACTTCGGTAGATTCCTTAAATAAACAAACGTGTTCAGTTAGAAAAGAACGCAGCTTGGTATTTCCTCGAAACATCCCTTCGGCGCGCTTACTGAAGACTGCGAGAACGCGACCTTTGGTCTGCGCAACGATTCTAGCAAGAAATTGTAGCAGTTTTCTCAATCTTGCAGGCAAAGCAGCTTCGGTCGGTTGCGATGTCGTTGAATTGCGCGTTGATTATCTGGACGAGAGAACGAAAGCGTGTGTTTCCGAGATTGTTACAAGTTCACCTGTTCCAGTAGTCGCGACAGTCAGATCCGAAAGAGACGGCGGCTTGTTTCCTTCAGCAAACGAGACTCAACGCCTTGAGCTGATTGAGCAGGTTATTGAAAACTCACCTGCATTCGTTGATCTCGAGCTAGAGATAGATACTCATATTCGTTCCGCATTGACAAATAAAGCTCGCAGGAAACATGTGGGCGTCATTGTTTCGTATCACGATTTCAGATGTACTCCAAGTTTGTCTAAAATTGCGAAGATTGCAAAATCAGAATTGCGAACAAACCCTGATTTGGCAAAGCTTGTATTCACTCCAAGGGATGCTGGTGATGTTTCAAAGATCCTAGAAATGGCAAGTCGTCTGTTTCCCGGAAATAGAAGTTATACAATCTTCGGGATTGGGGGATTGGGAAAAGTAACGAGGCTAACGTCACTATTGCTGGGTGGCAGCCTAATCTACTGCTCTCTGGGCAAGACAAATCCAAAGCTAGGTCAGATCAACGCGAATGAAGTTATCGACTATTTGCAGAGGATGGAGCGCCTAGATTGGGGTAAACTAAGAGAGAATCGATTAGCAATTCTACGAGTGCTGAAAGAACAGATGAAAATCGCTGGTGAGATTGATCCGGAATTCGATCCTGCTCCCTACGTTCGAATGAAAAGCGTGTATTAGCGCGCAAGGCCAAGATCGAAAGTTATCTATTGAATCAATAGCAAAGCATTTTGATCAGGTTTATTACAGAGCAAGCTGAAATTTTTGACAATAGCAGAGCCGCCTGGTCGAATATTCTTTTTTCTTTCGATCTTATCATTTGTCGTAGGATGCATTGTTGCTTTTTACGTTATTCGATCCTCGATTGTAATTCTCAAATTTGTGTTTCTTGGTTTCTTCTTAACGCTTGTAGATTGATTGAGAACAGATTCTATGAAATTAGGATGAGTGTAGACAATATGGACCGAAGATCAATTGGTCAATAAAGAATCCGGTAACTCTTCACTCATATCCCGCACCTTCACATGAACAAGATCCTGATTCATTCTATCATATCAGAGCTCTCTCAGTGAAACCAAAAGTATTTATAACATACGGCATAAGCTTGTTAGAGAATACCGTCATTTATTTTGGAATTCGGTGGAGAGAATGTCGCATACATTAGAGATTATTGATCTTCATGCAGGTATCGAAGGGAAGGAGATTCTGAAGGGCGTCTCTCTCAAGGTGAACACAGGAGAGATTCACGCGATTATGGGGCCCAACGGGTCTGGAAAAAGTACGTTAGCCTATATACTGATGGGCCATCCAAAGTACAGACTAATCTCAGGTGATCTAAAGATCGACGGAGTGAGCATAAAGGATCTCCCTCCAAATGAGCGCGCTCTAAAGGGTCTCTTTCTTGGATTCCAGTATCCGCTAGAAATTTCGGGCGTGAGTTTGTCGAACTTTCTCAGGATTTCTTACAATGCCGTC
>DAHVAI010000491.1 GCA_027314685.1 Nitrososphaerota archaeon
GAATCGATTTGTGACTGCGGCAGACGCAAGAGCGGGGGATGTCATCCTAATGACCAAAACGGCAGGAATTGAGGGGACTGCCATTCTCTCCAAACTTTCAAAGGTAAGAGGACTCGTGGGAGCCGGTGTAGCAGATAGGGGCGCGAACCTGATCAAGCGTATTAGCATATTGAAGGAGGCAAAGCTAGCATTTCAAACTGGAAAGGTACATGCGATGCACGATGTAACGGAAGGTGGAGTTCTCGGTGCTGTTTATGAGATGAGTATCGCTTCTCGTCTAGGATTCATTCTATTGGAAGAGGCAATACCTGTTGACAAATCTACGCGAGAGATTTGTTCAAAGCTTGCAGTAGATCCAATACGACTAATAGGCTCGGGCGCCCTAATTATCGCGTGTAAGGAAGAGTCGGAGAGTCTTATCTTAAATAAACTGCATTCGAACGGCATTCGCTGCTCGGAAATTGGTAGATACCTTCAGCCTAAGGAAGGGCGCAGACTTGAGAAAAGTAGCGGTACTATTGTGATTCGCGAACGTGAAATTCAGGATGAATTGTGGGAGACGCTACGCAAGCACGGAGACCTTTCTTGACGCAGCTGCCTTTATGAAATTGAAGTAACTTGGCTCTGGTTTGCCTGGTCGGCTGATATATTCAGGGTGATATTGGGTGGCAAAGTAGAAAGGATGTTCTCGAATCTCAAGAATTTCTGTTCTCCTGCCGTTATCACTAAATCCTGAAAAATGCATCCCTGCTTTTGCGAATCTCTCCAAATATGACTGATTGAATTCGTATCTGTGCCGGTGTCTTTCCCTTATCTGTCGTTTTTGATATATTCTTGAAGCAAGAGTCCCGTCAACGATGTTTATGTCGTGGCCACCAAGGCGCATGGAACCACCCAAATCCTTGACTGCCTTCTGCTCAGGAAGCATGTCTATCACAGGGTACTCGGTGTTTGGATTGAGTTCAGTCGAATTTGCATCGACTAGACCTAGGACGTGACGAGCGAAGGAAACTACAGCCATCTGAAAACCAAAGCACAGCCCCAGATAGGGTATTGCATCCTCCCTAGCAAAATTTGCCGCAAGAATCTTTCCTTCGCTGGCGCGCTTTCCAAACCCCTGAGGTATCAGGATTCCATGGTACTCGTGAAGCTTCTGTAGCGAGTCTGGGGTCGTCTCGAAATCTTGTGAATCTACATTTTCTATCTCGACTCCAACACCCTGCTGGGCGCCCGCGTGAAGGAGCGCCTCATTGACTGAGGCATAGCTATCCGCAAGAGATACGTACTTTCCGACCATAGCTATCTTGACAGAATCTCGGGTAGAGACAAATTGCAATGCAATCTTTTGCCAAGCATCGAAGGTTTGAGCGGTTGATATCAGTTGAAGCTTACCAAGAATCGTTTCGACAAGACCCTGCGAACGAAGTGCGTCTGGAAGCATATAGATTGACTTCACATCGGGATTCGAGATGACGCTCTTTAATTCGACAGACGTGAAGAGGGATATCTTCTCACGGGTGTCCTTAGTAAGCGGATCTCTGGACCTAACTACGATAACATCGGGCTGAATGCCTATTTTCCTCAGTTCTTGAACGCTGTGTTGCGTTGGTTTTGTTTTTTGCTCGCCCACTGGGTCTAGCGACGGAGCCAAAGTCACGTGAATGAAGAGCGTATTTTCAGAACCTTCTTCTAACCTAATTTGTCGAAACGCTTCCAGGAACGGAAGGCTTTCAATGTCACCCACTGTCCCACCACATTCCACCACCAATATTTCGGTATTCCACTCATTAGCGAGCTCACGAATTCTGGACTTTATCGCGTCAGTTATGTGGGGGATTATTTGCACGCACTTTCCCAGAAACTTCCCTGCTCTCTCTTCCTGTATTACTTGCAAGTAGATCGAACCCGTGGTCAAGTTGTTCTTGCGTGTCAGGTTGATATCCAGAAATCGTTCGTAATTGCCAATATCCATGTCGGTCTCTCCACCATCGTCTGTGACAAAAACTTCGCCATGAGCTATCGGGTTCATGGTGCCTGCGTCCACATTCAGATAAGGATCAATCTTTAGGCAGTTGACATTGAAACCGTAAAGATGCAGAAGTTTAGAAATCGACGCTGACGAGATACCCTTTCCTAGCCCTGACATCACACCTCCGGTTATGAAAATGAATTTTCTACAGGGTTGAGTGTATCTGGCAGAAGTTTCGCTGGGCATAAGGCAAGTTGTTTGCCTAGTCTTATATCCGTTTCCTTGCAGTTAGGTTGACTGTATGGCTAGTAAAGAATCGATAACTTGCTTAAGCGGATTTCATGGGCGAGACTAGATCAGCCACATCTCTTTCACTACGGGCTATTCGTTCTATGGTCTCGACAAGGTGAAGAAGATTCGGAGACGAAGAAGCCATCCTGAACTCCTTCAAAGCAATTTCCAGTTGAGCATATTCTTCGAAGACTCTCTTTGCTATCTCAAAGTCCTTGCTTAGAAAACAACTCAGTGTGTCGATTTGCATTGAATCTAACAGTGAAGAAATCTGTGAAATTTGATCTAACATTTTTCTCGGAACCTGCTCCAATGTTGAAACAGCATTGGATAGCTCGACAGCATAATCACCAGCAGTTTCAAGTGAACTTGTCGCGACTCTGTAGTCCAAGCAGTCGATTGGAGACAGACCATACTTGCCTGCTGCTCGGGGGTCCCTGACTGCGCTCCTGATCAATCTGACCAACAAGAAATGTAGTCTGTCAATTTCATCATCTCTTTGTGCAACAGTCTCAAAACGTGTCATCTCACTGTTGACAACATGCTTCAAAGTATCTGTAATCATTGCTCTAACCAATGAGCTTATCCGCCTGACAATCTTGCTAGGTTCTACTACAGTGTTATCAACGAGAAATTGGCTTGTGATGCTACGCTCATCTTCTTCTACAATCTCTAGCCCTATGAGTCGTTTTACTGAACTCATGATACGTTCTCTTTCCTCTCGAGTTATTCGATTCTTCCCTTTGACACGTATCAGATCGTATCCCAATAGATACGCAGCAGTGATTTCACTAGGAGTCCTCTCGCTTCCAAATCTGGATGGATTCTCGATTTCAATTTCTTTTTCGGGTTTGCCTTCAGACCTAACAGGATAGATTAGTAATCCCCCATCGGTTGTCTCCTCGATAGATACTATGGATCCCTTGGTTAGTGATTTACTCCTGACCCACGCCTTTGGAACAGAGACCAAGAGCGTTGCCCCGCCCATCTCTTGCAATCTTCTGATTTCCATATCTAGATGTATCTAGATATTTTAGAGATGATATTAATATATCGCGACAGTGGGACACGATGTACGATGTCTTCGAAAACTAATGGCAACAACAGGTCGAAACTAGTCGCATCAGCAGCCATTTGCGCTGCTCTTTACGCTATTGTGAACGCCGCAACGAGTTTCATGACGACACCTTTCGGACTGGGTGAATTTCGACCGGGGGCTGTGATACCTGCATTCTTCGCCATAACTGTTGGTCCATTGCCTGCAGCACTTGGGGCAGGAATAGGCTCCTTCCTTGGAGACATGATTTCACTTGTTCCGACCGGACGAAGTACGTTTCTTTGGGCACTGGTCGCAGGTGGAACCGGTAACTTCCTAGGCTTTTTGACATTGGGATATGTATATGATAAATTGAAGAATTGGAAGGGATTCATTGTTGGTTCCACGGCTGGGCTCTTCGTTGGAAACGTTGTCGCAGCAGCAGGCGTGGTCTTGCTTGGGATGTTTTTCTTGCCCGCATCTAGTTTGAACACGTTTCACGGGATGGCAGGTGGCCCGGCGACAGAGATCGGAGTCGGATTGTTTCTCTTTTGGTTTGGAACCATGTTTCCGTTTGTAATCATCTTGGTGCCACCTATTGTTCGATTGTTGAGACCGTACGCGAGCTCTCTCTCAGTGGGGCGGGAATATCCTGACTTGAGGGAGACAAACAAGAGATTACTCTGGGGTTGGTCGATACTGGTCGCGCTTCTGGTCCTGGCCGCGCTTGCAGTTGCAATCTTCTCGGGGATACCCGGAGTTAATTTGATTGTAAACGCCTATGGTGGTGCTCGAACTTGGGAAATCCTCTTTATCATCGCTGCAGCCGCAGTTCTGGTTGCCGGTGCTTTCCTCCCGCAACTGTCTTCAGCTAGGATATCTGAGGAAAAAGTCTCCGCTTTGTAGTATGGCGGGACAAAGCTAGTTTGGGTAATAATTCGAAACAAGTCTATGTCCCATCCGCAGTTTCAAGTTTCTTCGAAATCTGCGACAGAAACCCCGATGGCTCTCCAATCCGGGACCTGCTACGGGTTGGTTCAAGAGGAGGTGGGTTTGTGATAGGAAGAGGTACTACCACGCGGGCCTCGAACTCCGTAAAAAGAGATGTAGTGATCATAAACGAAAAGAGAACATCATTAGCAAGAACCACATTGAAGGTAGTTGAGTTAATGAAGCGTAGATACGATCTAGGTCCAATTAAGATAACCCATCAAATAGAGCCTCCCATTGGTTACGGGTTTGGTACAAGCGGATCGGGTGCGCTGGGGGCAGCAATAGCAATTTCAGACCTGTTCGATTTGCACCTTTCTCTAGCGCAGGTTTCTGCTTTTGCGCATCGAGCTGAGGTGGAAAGTGTCACTGGACTTGGGACCGTGATATCTCTTGCTTCCGGCTCTGGTGCCGTAGGCCTTGTGACTGAACCAGGAAGTTTTTCACTAGGATCTGTGGATTCGATACTCGTAATGGATGAAGCCTACGCGCTTGTTTGCGCTTGTTTTGGTCCAATAGAGAAAAACACAGTCTTAAGGAAAGAATCCGCAAGAAAGAGAATTAATAACGCTGGCCATAACGCCCTCGAGGCCGTTCTAGACAATCCCACACCTGAAAACCTGCTTAAGCAATCACGATTGTTTGCCGAGAAATCTGGGATAGCATCCCCGAAGTTGTTGAGACTTGCTGACAGGGCCGTCGAGCTGGGTGCTATTGGTTCCACACAGAACATGATCGGGAATGGCGTACACGCGCTCGTAAGAAAGGAAAGGCATGAAAGTTTTGTAAGATCTTTCGCAAAGTTCGCCCAGGGAGGGTCGATCTTCGTGTCTGATTTGATCCACAGTGGCCCTGTGATCCGTTAACCTCGATTGTTATACGGGCCGCAAGCTTTAAGGCCATGTCGTTTTTGATAGTGAGTTCATTCTCTTCTCAAGTATCTGAGAGCAAGCAAGAGAGATATTAATGCGCGAAGCAAAGCCATCTGAGTGGTCAGGAGACTGAATCCTTGGTTTATCTGAAGAAAATCGAGACCAAGGGGTTCAAGTCAATGGGTCCTAAAGTCATGACTGTGCCAGTCGAAAAGGGCTTTGTTTCAATCACAGGTCCTAATGGGTCAGGGAAGAGTAATCTCCTCGATGCCATCTTGTTCGCGCTCGGCGAAAATAGCGCGAAGACACTTAGGGTTCCTAATCTTGGTGCTTTGATATACGATGGGTCCGTAGAGGAGCAAAAACCGTCTTCTGCCAAAGTCACGCTGCAATTTGATAACACGGATCGCGGGATTCCCATAGATGCTGACTCAGTATCGATAACCAGAGAGCTGAAAATCAGCGGTGAGAGCGTCTACTACCTAAATGGTAAGCATACTCAACGCAATAATCTTTCGGAGCTCTTGGAGATGGCACTTATCACTTCGAGGGGCCTGAATATTGTCCTTCAAGGAATGATCACCCGCATCTCTGAACTGATCCCTGACGAGAAACGCAAGCTGATTGAGCAGATGGTGGGGGTGGCTCAATTCGACGAGAAAAAGACAATGGCATTGAACCAGCTGAACGAAGCTGATCGAAAACTCGAAGTCGCAATGGCGAAGATCGGAGAAATACGGGACCGCGTTCAGCAATTGGAACAAGAGCGGAACGATCAACTCAGAGTCAAGCAGCTTGAGGAACAGATTGGATGGCTACGCGCTGCCTCAATTTCGACAAAACTTGCAAGTGTACGAAGATCCATCGAAGTGAAGAAATCAGCTGTGGCAGAATCTAACTCAAAATTGCAGCAACTTCAGACAAGACACGCCGAACTGACTTCTACTCTGAATGCCCTAGATCAAGAGAGGAGTCAGCTAATCAAATCTGCAATGGATGCCGGCGCGGCTCGAGTAGAGCTAGAACTCGGAAAACTCACAAACGAAATCGAATCCTTGAAACGAGAAAGACAGGAGGCTACTGACTATGTCGATAAGATTCGTCAAGTGCTTCCTACAATGAAACAGATGAGCTCGGCACAAGAATTGAGGATTTCCGAAGCAGAGCAACAGTTGGCAGCATTGAGACAAAAGATCTCTGAATCAGAA
>DAHVAI010000494.1 GCA_027314685.1 Nitrososphaerota archaeon
ATCTGACAGAGGATCTGCTCGAAACGGCTCAGGCCAGAGATGAGTATTGTGATGTTGAATTGGCATGCGATTCTGGTGCAAGAATCGTTGCTTTGAGAGCAACAATTACATCAGATGGAGGTGTTGGAGGTACTCTCAAGGCGCAGGCGATGCTTTCCGGTCGCTTGATGCCCGGGGCTTACAAGATTCCAAATCTGGAAATCAGAAGTATTACTTGGGCGACTAACAAGACGCCTGGAGGGCCGATAAGAGGTGCCGGAAGACCTGAGGGCATTTACTTTATGGAGTTGATAATGGATAAAATGGCAAGGCGCCTTCATCTTGATCCCATTGGTTTTCGAAGATTGAACGCCATTCCATCTTCAGAGTTTCCATATGATAATGGGGCAGGCATGATCTATGACAGCGCTAACTTTCCAAAGCTACTTGACAGCTTGAAGTCAGAATACGAAGCCCTGAATCGTTGGAAAAGAGAAGTCACTAGGACTGACTCCGATCTTCTCGCGGGAGTTAATGTTGCTCTCATAGTGGAAGACACAGGGGCACAGCTCTCAGAAACTGCAAAAGTAGTCATTTCACCAAAAGAGAAGTTACTTTACGTCTACACGGGGTCGTCTCCACATGGTCAGGGACTCGAAACCACACTTGCGATTCTTGCTTCGGAGGAGCTTGATATCCCAATCGAACGTATCAAAGTCAAGTGGGGCGACTCGAACGACCTTCCAACAAGCGTCGGTACTTTCGGAAGCAGGTCGATTGTTACTGGTGGCAGTGCAGTCGTTGAAGCATGTAGAAAATTGCGTGAAGAGATTGTTTCTGAAGCTGCAAGAATATTCAATGCTCAAAAAGAGCACATCGTGTTAGAAGGAGAGAAGTTGCGAATATCTGTGAGCACAAAATCCGAGCCTCTAGCGGATTTATGGGAGTTCATTGATCAATCTGGAAAGAAGTTTGAGACGTACACCAACTTCGCTTTGAAAGCTGTTCCATATGCGAGCGGTGCTCATCTTTGCGGAGTGACTGTGGATCGAGAAACAGGCAAGGTCAAAATCCAGAGATACATTGTAGCCGATGATTGTGGACGAGTGGTAAATGAGATCATTGTAGATGGGCAATTGCACGGGGGTGTTGTTCATGGAATTGGTGACATGTTCCTATCAGAGATTCCTTATGACGAAAGCGGCGCTCCGCTCGCAACTAGCTTTTTGGATTACCTGATTCCTACTTCACTGGATGTTCCGGATATCGGCACAATTCACGTCGAAACTCCTTCGACGCTCAGTCTAAATGGCGCGAAAGGCGTTGGTGAAAGTGGTACCATAGGGGCCTTCCCAGCGGTAATAAGCGCCATAAACGATGCATTAGTAGGAATCTCGGAAATTGATATCGCACCAGCCACACCTGAAAGGGTGTACAAAGTCCTGCGAAAGAACTAATTTTTTAGGTTAAATGAAAGTGGGCTCGGAGGGACTTGAACGCGATTTGGGTTCATGTTCTATTGCATTCATTTACCAATTTATGACTTCGAGGCCGCTAACGGCTTTGAAATCTATATCTTTGCTGACTAATTTTTCATCGAAGGTCTTTACAATCGCAGCTATAAGGATATCAAATTCTCCAATCATCTTACCTCTATGTCTGAGTTCCTTGTATATCTTGGAAGCTTGTTCGCACCCGCCAATAGAGAGGCCCAGAACCCGTAGGCTCGAAATCAATTCTCTAACCTTAACGAGATTCTCTTCCGATCTGGATGAAATCTGAGCTCCCTTGAGAAGCTCGTATGCCGTAACGGCGGTAGTTGCGATTCTTTCACCGGATCGCTCGAGAGATCTTATCTTCTCTCTTGCTTTTTCTTCATCTTTCAAAAGAGAGATCATAATGTTTGTGTCAAGAACAACCATTTCAAATCTCAATCTTTCTCGAAGTTACACGTTTTCTTTCTTTCATTACAGTTTCAAAAACTTCATCAATATCATCTCCCTTCCACGCCCCAGAAAATCGCAATATTGATTCTCTCTTTTCTTCTTCTGACAATCTTAGCACGACATCCGAGAAAGATTCGCCTCCCCTCTTCAGTTTCTTGAGCGTTCCGTATGCTTTCTCAGATAGTGATATTACCTTAGTCATCAAACTGATAGTTATGTATATGCGCATATATATGCATTGAGGGGTCTACGACTAAATATAATTAAGTCGCAGGTAAAATGACAAATGGCCTCAATAATGACCACTTTTTTGCCTAGAAAAAATTGAGTGCAAGAATGAAATGGTCCTTTAGGGCAGGGAAAATATTGTTTATTCATTCATTACTGTCAAATGATTAGAAATTCTTCAACTCCCAGCATTGAAGAATGACAACAAACAAGGTGAGTATCATTCCTGGTTTCATTTGCGTTGCGCTCTAGCAAATTCACGCAGCATCGGGATGTCGTCTTTGTGAGCGTTTGCGAGAGTTTCTCTCATTTCTTTCGCTACCCGTTTGTCCGTATAAACAAAAACATCTACCGCAGTTTTGTTCCTTCCCTTTGGAACGTAAAGGAATACCATCTTTTGTCCAGCGTACCGACCCTCGAATTCTTCAACAATTCGAACATATGGTGGTATAGTCGTAATGCGAAACTTCATCTTCCTCCATTTCCCTCCCCTCATGACTTCGCATGTGCCTTCCCCGGATATCTCGTTCAGATCTTTCCACTTCATGTTCCGGAGATTATTCTGATGCGCTTTGGGATGGAACTCATTATCTTTCACCATAAAATCCCAAACTACATCAATGGGAGCATCTAAAACGGTTCCCCTATCTTCAAAATAAATCATCTCACTGCTGCTGTTGTTCTTTTTGGATTTCTTGTTGACACCCATGATTGTGGTAACGATTGTATTCATTATTAAAATGGCGGGATAAAAGTATACCAGTTCTGAAGAAGATGCTTTGACGAGCCCCGCTACCCACGTATAGCAGGTTTGAGTTTCGGATTAAACTAAGAACAAAGATGGGCTCGGAGGGACTTGAACCCACGACCCCCGCCGTTTTCTTGCTACAATCGTTGTGATCAAAGCAGTCAGAGCGGTGTCCTAACCAAGCTAGACGACGAGCCCACGAAGGTACAAATCATTTCCAAACTTTCTTTAAATGCTTTAAGTGAGCGCCTCACCTTTAGTTAAGGTGGACTGGAGGGGATTTGAACCCCTGACCTCTCGCGATCTCGGAACTAACATGCGAGGCGAGCGTTACTACCACTGAACTACCAGCCCTTCACAGATTGAATTCCCTATTCAACTCAGATAAATCAACATTCGGGTAGGAGCTAAGCCAAGTGAGAGGACTTGACTGCAATCAAACAGAACATTAAAAAAAGGAGCATAGTACCTCATGAGGCATTTCTCGTGGGCCGGTAGCTCAGCATGGACCTCTCGAAGGCGAGGGATGCATTTAGAGCGCGTGACTGATATGTTAGAAAGCAGAAATCACGAGGTCGCCGGTTCAAATCCGGTCCGGCCCATTACTGCTTCTTTGGCTCTTTGTATAGAGAGTCAGCATCGGCTACCACAATATGCCTTTGTACTTTTCTTCGTATTTGTGCTTGAGTTCCGGGCCTGGCGCAACGACTTTGGGGAATGTCCCCCTGACGAGCCTTGAATACGGACGGCAAGCAAGGATTATCTGACGAGAGTTGGTCGCTTCTTCTATTCGCGTCTCGCTGGTTCTCTCCGTCATTGGGTCAAGAAGAGTTGCTTGAGTACCCCTGATTATATCATTCGTAGTCGCAGGATCGGTCCTGGTGCAGACCGCCCACATTACTTCGTGTAGGTTTGATGGATCAACGTCATCGTCGACCACAATAACATACTTTCCACCGAGTGACCCTGCCCTTGACTGGCATGCCACATAGCCTGCCTGCCGTGCATGACCTGCATAATCCTGATGGATTGAAACAACCGTGAGTCCTCTTGAAGCTCCTTCTTCATGACACCAAACACCTTTGACATTTCTGATTCCTGCCTTTTCGAGTACGTCCCATATAACGGCAGCGCGCATGGGACATCTATAGTACGAGTAGTCGTACGGCGGAACGCCCGGTGCGGTTCCAAGGATTATCGGATTATTTCGGTAGTACAAGGCGTCAACGAGAACAACAGGACTGCTGGTTGCCCCGCTAGCATAATATCCCATGAATTCCCCAAATGGGCCCT
>DAHVAI010000496.1 GCA_027314685.1 Nitrososphaerota archaeon
GACGGAATGCGTCAACGGTGTCCTGTAACGTATGGCCCCTGTTTACTGCCTTAAGAACCGCCTCACGCAGTGACTGCACACCTAGTTCAACACGTGTGGTTCCATAAGACAATAGGGTGTCAACATGCTCTTGCTTGCACCAATCGGGCTTCGTCTCTATTGTCAAGCCAACGCAACGATGAAGTGCGCCTTCGTTTGTCAATATTGATTCTTCGAGCGTTTTGGAATCGAAATCGTTTAAGGCATCATAACAACTCTTAACGAAATATCGCTGGTAGTCTCGAGGCATAGCCAGAATAGTCCCACCAAGCAGAATCAATTCGATCTTGCTTGTGTCATGACCGTTTTCGTGCAAATGCCTTATCATGTCTTTTACTTGTCGCATTGGATCGTATTCTCTGGCCATTCCAAAAATGACCGCGGGGGAGTTCTTCGTGTAGCTCTGAGGGGTGCCAAACCTAGCACCACCGGGGCAGAAAGTGCATGTACCGTGAGGGCAGTCGAAAGGCTTTGTAATCGCCGTCACAACAGCTATTCCCGACGATGTCCTAACGGCCTTCCTTATCAGTCGTGATTCGAGCGCCTCCCTTTCCGTTGGACCCAGTTGTTCCAAAATCTCGGAATTCTTTGGGACTCTATCCAGTCTGAACTCCTTGCAGACACCCAATTTGATCTTCCAGATTTCCTCCTCAGTCAGTTTTCTCCCCTTTGACTCTTCAAGGGAAATTCTGGCGGCAATTTCCTTTACTGCCGAGCCTTCAAGTCGCTCCATAGAAAATCGTCGATTGCTTTGGCACGTGTTGAACTCACAGGTTGATTAAGTTAGAGATTGCTTTTATTATGCGAAACTTAGTCATTCATGAATGCCCACAGACGCGCATATCATGAGGATCAAGAATTCGAACAGTGGATCGCCTGAAAATTGCGTCTTTTGCAAGATAGTGAGTCGGAAGATACCATCTGCCCTCGTGTACGAAGATATTGGATATATTGCCTTCCTAGACAGGGCCCCTTTCAGCATCGGGCACACGCTAGTTTGCCCAAAGAAGCACGGCGAGACGGTATACGACATGACAGAATCAGAAATTGGAGGTTTGTTTGCTTTAGCGGCGAAGCTATCGAAATCTATCGTGGCGGCGATGGATTCCGACGGTTTCAGGTTCGTACAAAACAATGGTGAAGCAGCTAATCAGGTAGTACCTCACGTCCATGTTCATGTCATTCCAGTCAAAATGTCGCAAAGAGGTGTCTATATGGATCGGTCAAACCCATCCATGGAAGAACTCCACGAGACTGCCAAGCAGATTAGGTCTTTTCTCTAATCGATCTTCAAGTCGCATGCCTTTGCTAGTCTCAGGTGTTCCTCTTTTGAAATCCAAGGCACTTCTAGGTAGGCAAATATTTCACGATCGGTGAGACCGATCCTCCTTGCTTCTTTGGCACCTACACGGTAAGCTTCTATCTCCGTGGGTCTGTCAACGTAATCATAACTATTATCGAAAAGTTTTCTCCCGTCTTTGAACTGCTTTACGTGCACGAGTTCGTGCACCACATCCAAGTAGACGCTCCATTCCTCTCCTTCGTTTAAGTACTTCTGACTTGCGAAAATGTGCCCGTCTTCATCCGAAACGCCCATGAAGCCTTCCTGAGGGAAAACCTCGACATTTAGAGTACTTAGTTCATCTTCCGTCTTGTTTCCAAACACTTGTTTGACAGCATCCAACTTTTCAAACCCATAAAAGATCTCGCCAAAGCTGTGAGTGCCACTCGAAATGTTCCGAGCGATCTTTATTCCTTCATCTATGTTGTAATGTCCTTTTGCTTTCAAATGTGTTAGAATATCTCGAACGCCTTGGCTAAAATGGTTCCGTCATGGGACAAGGATAACAATTAAATCAGAATATCAGCTCCATCTGTTCTGATCTGTTCGGCCTCTCAAATAGAGGGGGTCAATAGTTGGAATCAAAGCAACCATTTTCTTTCTTCAAGAGAGATCCTCTAGTTTTGCTTGGTCTTGCTATTCTTGTAATTGGCGCTCTGCTAGCGATCTATGGAATCGTTCCCCAAACGCAACCCAGATATCAATTCATCGTGAGTGGCTCCGTTCCAATAAACGATACTTCAGGCAATTTCATAACGAACCCTCAAAGTTATTTTCAAGCTCACAACCTGGCGAGCGGGATAATGGACAAAATAGCGTGCTATCCATCGGTTACGGGTTGGACCTGTTACGGATACAATCAGAACGGAACAACCCGAGTTTACAGCGCCTCATCACAATTCTACGGCTTGATAATGGTGCTTGTGGGCTTTGGTTCAATATATGCAGGAAACAGACTGTCTCCGATAAAGCCTAAACCACCATATCTAAGACCAATCAAGGTCAGGGTGGATGAAGATATTTGCGTCTCCAATTCAGTCTGTATTTCCTTGGCACCCACCGTGTTTCAACTTAGAAGGCAGGAAGCTCCGACCTTGCTTGCTCCGACGGCCTTCGTCATCAACCCTACAGGAGCAGACAATGACACAATTATTCAAGCAGCGCAGATGTGCCCCACAGGTGCAATAATTGTCGAGGATGCCGAGACTGGCGAAAGGATACATCCGCCGTATCCGAAGAACTAGATTGTGTCCAGTTCACAACATCAGAAAAACGCAGGCAGGTATCTCGTTTCAGAAACTGATTCGGCTAATCCGCCCTCGATTGGAACCTTGGTGTCGCAGTAAGCGCATTTGTTTTGCTTGTCCAGGTTCCATTCGGTAATGTCAAAACCATATCTCCTGACTACGATTTTCTTGCATCCGTGGCAGTAAGTATGCTCTAGTTCATGTCCCGGCACATTTCCCAAATATGCATACTCTAAGCCTTCTTCTTTTGCAACTTTGTGGTGAGCTTCGAGCGTCTTCACGGGCGTAACAGGAAAATTCATCATCCTGTAATCAGGATGGAATCTCAGAAAGTGAACAGGCGTCATAGGGCCTAGATTTTCAACAATCCATCTGGACAACTTTCTTGCTTCGTCCAAGTTGTCTCCGACTTGTGGGACAATCAGATCAGTTATTTCGAGATGTATCTTCGTCTTGTTCTTGATCTCCAAGAGAGAAGCGAAAATCGGATTTGCATCTGGAATGCTGATGTATTTTCTTACGAATTCTTTTTCGCCACTCCCCTTAAAATCAACCGTTATGCAGTCCAGAAACTGAGCCATCATGTTCACCGATTCTGGTGTCGCGTAACCATTCGAAACAAAGATATTGAACATTCCCTTCTTGCGAGCCTCGAGCCCGATGTCCTTTGCAAACTCGATAAAGATTGTAGGTTCGTTGTAAGTGTATGCAATTCCCTGGCAACCCTGCGTTGCCGCGAGGCGAGGAACATCTTGAGGCGAAATTTCCAATCCCTCAACCTTCCTTCTCTGCGAAATATCATAGTTTTGACAATATCGACAGCTCCATGAGCAGCCGCTCGTCGATACAGAAAAAATCTTTGTACCAGGATGATAGTGCGTCACTGGTTTCTTTTCGATTGGATCAATATGTCCAGTGAAGAGCTGGCCGTAAGAGAGTAACTGGAGTCTGCCAGAAATATTTTGCCTAATTCCGCAGAAACCAATTTGACCTTCGGCAAGCCTGCAGTTTCGTGCGCATGCCGTACACTTCACACGCCTGTCAAGCAGTGACTCGTACAGCTCTGCTTCCTTCATCAGCCAATCATAACGCAGATCGTTAGATACAACGATCAAACAAATAAGCGTTTAAGGAAAAGTTCAGACCAAAGGTCGTGCATGATCGAACAATCGACAGTTCTAGGGAGAACCATCATAGATCTCCTGGATGATTGCTACCCAAAGATCAGGACACCACTTTCTCATATCGGTCCATTTCAGCTCCTCGTAGCCACCATACTGTCAGCGCAATGTACTGATGCCCAGGTAAACAGAGTGACTCCAAGTTTGTTTCAAGAATATCCCGATGCCCGAGCGATGGCTCATGCGAAATTGCACGATCTAGAAAGAATAATTCGCTCAACTGGATTCTTTCATGTGAAGGCAAAGCGAATCAAAGATGTGTCAAATATGATTTTGAGTGATTTTGACGGCAGAGTGCCAGAAACTATGCGCGAGTTAACCGTGCTTCCTGGCGTAGGCAGAAAAACTGCAAATGTAGTCCTTAGTGCAGGTTTTGACAAGATTGACGGAATAGCCGTCGATACCCATGTGCAACGCTTGGCAAAACGTATCGGTCTTTCTAGAGAGAAGTCCCCTGAGAAGATCGAGCAAGATCTGATGAGGATAACACCCAAAGAAATGTGGCCACGTATCTCCTTGCTGCTAATTCTGCACGGAAGGAAAATTTGCAATTCCAGAAAGCCAATATGCGAAGAATGCAAATTGTCAAAATGCTGTAACTACTTCAAGGATAGAGAGCGCAATGCTGCAAGATGACACGGCTCCTCGGAGTTCTAACCCAGTTTCGGCATAGGCCTATACTGATCTAATTCGATCTCGGCATAGACAAATTGATCGTTGTATTCTTCCCATTCATCCTCCTCAAGATTCCTGCTAATCACATCGATTGCTTTTTCTTTTGAACTGAATACTCCGAAGACGAGATCTATCACAGGTTGATTTTCAGTAGCTGCTTGCCACTGCGACGGCCAGTAGGCTAGAACGACATTCATGTCAGCAAGTTGTATATGAGAAGTATTTCAATTGTATTCAACCTCACAGTCCGACAATTGACCAGATGTCACCATCGTCGTTCAGTTTGATGTACCCACACCTGCTGCATATCTTTCCAAGTATTGTAACTTCCTTGTTCCCTTTCTTCATGACTCTTTGATATTGTTCCATAACTCCGGCACGACATTTACCACAAATTGTCTCGAAGTCCACGAAGATTACCTGAAGGCTATTGCCTCTATCTCTATTTTCGCATCTCTAGGCAACCTTGCCACTTGA
>DAHVAI010000497.1 GCA_027314685.1 Nitrososphaerota archaeon
TCAGCAGAAGAACTTATCGCACACGCAGTGTGGTGCGCAACATTCGAGATAGTTGGAGATATTGTACAGGGTGCAACTGGTGATCTTGCATTAGATCTTAAAAAAGATTACTCATGGAGTATTTCGGATATTATTCGAGATGCTCAGCGTGTTGAGTTTCTTCGTGTTGTTGGACAGTAACTTTGTACTTACAAACAATTGGAGGAAATAGTCATGCTACGATTTGCAAAGATAACTCCGCAATGCACGTCAGATGATGTTGGCCTCATTCCATATATGTTGGATGAGAACGACTCGGACAGCGCAGCAAAACAGCTCGACAAAAACTACACTCATGGGGGAGGCTGGCGACCAATGGAAGGATTCACCCTCAACAACAAGCTGCAATTGTGCTATCCCGAAGATCCGCCGTTGGACCCACTTGCCATGGCAAGCTTGCGCGATGAAGTCATCATTGTCTATCCACACGCATGGGTAGTGGTGCGTAACCAGAAAACGCTGAAGTTTGAAGTCTGCCGGATGGATTGAGGAGAGCTATCATGAAAGAAAAGTGTCCTGGATTCGTCATTATTGATGATAATGAAATTGAGTGGGGATTTTCTCATCTAGGTGGAAAGGCCCCGCTTAATATAGCAGATCGACCATTTTATTCTGTTGAAGAAGCCAACGAACACAAAGGTTTTCTAGATCAATGTACTATTGAGCCGTGGAATTCGACTTATAAAGTTCCACCAATGCCAGCAGAAGAAAGCTGGATATCTATATTCGTTATTGCCTGCGCAGTTGTGTGTGTAGTCATTTTAAGATTAGGGGGATGGATATGATAATTACTCGTCAATCAATACTTACCAACAAGGTCCATACAATGGACCTTCCGATTACAGAGACACATCTCCAGCGATGGCGGCAAACTTCTATTCAAGAAGCAATGCCGCACCTCACTCCTGATGAGCGAGAATTTTTGCTGAGCGGAATCACCAAAGATGAATGGGATGAACTACTGGAGAGCGAAGAATGAGCGACACAGCCAGAATGGCAATCAGCAGTAAAAAAGACACGGGACCGATAACAAAGGAGGCATTGCACAAAGCTATCGACGATATGTTCTCGGGAGATTGCCAAGCAGTGACAATTCTTATGAGTTTCATTCTCCCTCCCATCGACGGAGAGCCTCGATCAGCGATGACCCTGGTAAAGCTGTTCACGCGAACAAGTGTCTCGGATCTCTTGACGCACACGGAAGCTTTGACAACCGAGTTGCAGGCTCGCGCCAAGAATGATCTGCAGTTAGAATAATTACACCTATGCACCCTTCAAATGATCGGAGGGTGCATTAGTGTAATTGTTCAATTTTTGAACAAACGGAGTAACGCCATGAAAGCTGGAAAGGTCGCAACAATCAGGCTTCGACCTGAAGATTGTATGTCTGTTGTAGATATCTTAGAACGAGCAAAGGTTAATACTACCGGCATGACCTTTGCCGCGGCAGTTGCCACCGCGGTAGGAATTGCTATGGCAACGCTGCGGGACAATGGAGTATTGCCGACTCGGCAAGGATTTGAGTATACTGAACTAATGGATCAGTTTGTAGAACGCCCAAAAGTTCGTTCAATTAAACTACCACAACAATTCTCAGAAATTGCCGTGGAAGGACTGCCGATGACTGGCGCGAGAGTTACCAATGCAAACAATTCTGCACCAGTTAGCACTGAACTACGCCAAGCTCAAATCCGGCTAAACGAGCTAGAAATAAAGAAAACTCATGCATCTGACAGTTGGAGTGACACCGATGAAGAAGAGTACCAAAAACTCACAGAAATTGTATTTAGCGCGCAATAGCATTGAAACAAAACGTGTCAGAAAACGTCCAATATGTGCC
>DAHVAI010000016.1 GCA_027314685.1 Nitrososphaerota archaeon
ACATCGTTCATATTTTCATCCAGATTGCATTTGAATGTTTTCAAGTTCCTGTATTGAGCTGGTTGTTTCATTAAAGTATTTCTCCATTTGATTCTCCGGAACAAACTTCATTCTTGCGATTTTCTGTTTTGCAGAAGTTCCCTGGAGTTGATCTACTGTTACTCCTCGATCAACCGCACTTTTCTGGGTTGCATAAAGATTCATTATGGATTTGATCATGAGATATTGTTTTTGCATTGAAGAGTAGGTATCTACTTCGTCAAAAGCACTCTGCTGGAGAAAGTCTTCGCGAATTACCTTAGCAATGTCGAGTATCAACTTCTCTTTTTCTGGAAGGGCATCGTATCCAACAAGCTGCACTATTTCGTTGATCTCAGCTTCTTTTTGAAGCAGTTCCATAGTTTCTAGGTATAAAGTGTTCCATTCTGGATTTACATTTTTCTCATACCAGGGTTTGAGGTCTTCAACATAAAGTGAATAGCTGTTCAGCCAGTGTATCGACGGGAAATGTCTTTTGTTTGCAAGTGAAGCGTCCAGAGCCCAGAATACTCTTGTTACTCTGAGTGTATTCTGTGAAACAGGTTCTGATGTGTCTCCGCCGGGCGGCGAAACTGCGCCGATCGCAGTAACCGAACCAATTGATCCGCTCAAAACATTTACTCTACCGGTTCTTTCATAGAATTCAGCGATTTTTCTTCCAAGATAAGCGGGATATCCTTCTTCACCAGGCATTTCTTCAAGTCTACCGGAAATTTCCCTAAGCGCTTCCGCCCATCTCGACGTGCTATCAGCCATAAGCGCAACATTGTAGCCCATATCTCTGTAGTATTCAGCGATTGTGATTCCAGTATAAATGCTAGCTTCTCTCGCAGCTACTGGCATGTTTGATGTATTTGCAATCAACACAGTTCTGTCCATAAGCGGTTTTCCTGATTTCGGATCGTTGAGTTCTGGGAATGTTTTCAATATCTCGGTCATTTCGTTTCCGCGCTCACCACAACCAACATAAACAACAATTTCGCTGTCACTCCATTTCGCAAGTTGCTGTTGCGTAACTGTTTTTCCAGAACCGAATGGTCCAGGAATCGCCGCACTTCCTCCTTTCGCAATAGGAAAGAGAGTATCAAGGATTCTCTGGCCAGTTATCAGCGGTACGTTTGGCGGAAGTTTTCCGATGACGGGTCTTGCTATTCTCACAGGCCATTTCTGAGCAAGCTTTATTTCCCTGACTCCATCTTTTGTTTTGACAGAAGCAATGTTATCCTCAATTGTAAAGCTCCCTTCGTTTATTTTTTCAAGTGTTCCGTCAAAGCCAATCGGCACGAGAACTCTGTATGTTATAAGAGAGGTCTCGTTTACCTCTCCAAGTATATCGCCGCCTTTAACCCTCTCGCCTTTTTTCGCTTTTGGTTTGAAGTTCCATTTCTTTTTAAGGTCTAGAGAGTTTACGTTTACTCCTTTTGCAATGAAGTCTCCGCTTATTTTTTTTATCTCGTCGAGAGGTCTCTGAATACCATCAAATATAGAGCCAAGAAGACCTGGGCCGAGCAGCACAGAGAGCTGCCCGCCTGTATTCTCTACAGGTTCCCCTGGTCGAAGCCCTGTCGTATCCTCGTACACTTGAACTATCGCCTTGCCGAGATCAAGCTTGATTATTTCGCCGATAAGTCCTTGCTTTCCAACCTTTACAACATCATACATTTTGGCGTTGGCCAGCTTCTCTACGATGACTACTGGTCCTGATATTCTAAAGATCACTCCACTCATTTTTTCAATCCCTTTATATCAACTCCAAGAACTCTTTTTGCTAGCTTCTCAACCGATTCTTTCTCTTCTTCTATTCCAGGAAGCGGAATAAACACAACAAGCGGAGAGAGAGAAGTCTCTGCCAGCCTAAGCAAGTTGCTTTCCATATGTGAACGTATGCTTTCTGAAACAAGGAGAAGGTTGTAATTCTTCGAACTAACAAGATCGGAGAAAAGTTTAACGGCATCGCTACCGGATTTTATGAAGGTATCTTTGATTCCGATAAGCTTGAAGCCAAGAGCGATCTCTCGTTCTCCAATCACGGCAACTTTTTTGAATATCATACGACCACCTGTTTTAGAATCCTCATGCTTTCAGCACGCTCTTTGTTTATCTTGTAATATTTGCTAAGCCAAACGGCGCGAAGTTCATCACGCTCAAGTTCACTCCTGATGATAAATGAGATAATCGTCTCAAGGGAAAGCGCAAGCGAATCAAAGTTCTTAAGGAACTTTTTGTAAAGCTCGCGTTTGAGCGCAGTTTCGAAGTAAGCGACGAATTGGTCGTTCTTGTATTTGTCAAAAGCGTCGTCGATTTTGAATGGAAGCTCATTTTTGAGCGACGATAATTCCTTAGATGACATCTCTACGAGTTTGTTCTCAGAAATGTTTCCCCCAGCAATGAAGAAATCCTTTGTATTTTTGTAACCAAAGTCGGATCCCTTGATGACCGTCATGATGTTTCTTACATCAATGAGTCCTTTCACAAATTCAACGACCGGTCCCTCATCGCCGTTGTAGAATCTAAAAGATTGAATAAGTAGGGTATAGTAAAATATGTCAAGAGCCAATATCATCGAAGATATGTTGTTGCTTTTCTTGACTTCATCGATGAACTTAAGCAGTATTGTGCCGTAGCCATACTTTGTAAGCGAGTTGACGACACTCTCTACGTCTTTCATTTCTATCATTTTTACGTATTCTTCGCGCGAGATCGTTCCACCAAAGATTCCAACCGGGGTTCCGCGTTCTATCGTCAAAAAGATTTCGGTGTTTTCTACGCTGTAGCCGAGTACTTTTGAAGAAAGTATGAGTTTTATGTTTTCAATGTCCCATTTGCTTACGTAAGCTAGAATGAAATCCTTTGCAAGGGGGGGGATTGCGAACGTCGAGTTCTTTATCATTCTCATCATGTGCGCATTTATTACAACCTCGACTAGATCGGGAAGCTGGTAAAGCGATGAAAGCATGTCGATCTCTTTTCTGTAGCTGGTTGTACTGAGCTGTTTCATGAATTCGTCGGAGTCTTTCTGTGCAAGTTGCTCGATAAAGCCAGGGCTGAGAAACTCTGACCTAGAAACCTTGAGCCTTCCGTACGCGCCAGAATATGTCGAGTCCATGTTCATTCCTTTATCAAATCCATAACCTTAACCGCCATCATGTCCCGTAGCGAATCTATTATTTTTCCAATGGAAAAATCGATGTAACGTTTGCCGTCTTTTGATTCTGTTCTGACTCCGCCGACGAAGTCCTCTTCAGATTCAATGACGGTAGCGGAAATCTTAAGCTTTCCAATGTCTTTTTTGCACAGAAATATTTTGCAATCATTGCCGAGCTCTGCAATAGCCGCGGCAGCAAGCTTTCCAAGCAGTTTTTGGTAATCACTATTTTGCGTATACTCTCCCATGCTGTCAGAAAGAATTGAAAAAGAGTCGTTGATCGCACCGTTGAGCGCTTTTTGGTAAAGCCCCTTTGCTTCTATATTTGCGCGAGAAAGTTCTCTAGCAAGGAACTGCGATGCGTCATTTTTTGCCTTTTCTTTCTGGCCATCAAGGAATTCGTTTGCTTTATCTTCTGCCTCCTCCTCGATTTTCCTAGATGCAACGAGCGCGTCGTCATCTATCTGCTTTACCCTTGCCTTTGTGTCAAGCTCAATATTCTTGATTATTTCTTCAAGGCCCATTACTGCACCGAAGATCAGAGAATTTGCAATAGCAATATCAGTCCGAGCACAAAACCGATTATCCAGAGCGTTTCAGGTATAACGAAGAAGAATAGCACCTGTCCGAACTTCTCCGGTTTCTCAGCTATTACACCCATACCGGCTGCGCCTATTCCCTGTTGCGCCATTCCGGTACCAATCAAGCCCCCAGCAATTGCGATTGCTGCAGCGACAGAATATAAAGGATCTACTGCCATAAATTATCATCCCCGAAATCAAGTTATATTCACTACGTGGATTTATAAACCTATATAAAGAAATCGAGATTAAGTCGCGATGTAATTTGTAGCTTTTTCCCACGTGCCATCATAGGTCACGTTTGTCGGACCTCCATTGTACCCATTTCCGGAATAGTCGCGTGTGTCTCCATTTAACGGCCACCAAGCAAGAAGTCCTGGAAGATATTGTGGGGCTCCGCCTATCCCTTCGGTATAAAGTTCTTTTATCTGCGCGGAGGAGAGCGAAACGTTGTAAACCTGAATATTG
>DAHVAI010000237.1 GCA_027314685.1 Nitrososphaerota archaeon
CATCTAACCGAGGCGCGTGCGATAATAAAAAGCGGCGAGTCCAAAGCTCCCAAGAAGAAGTACGAGGTGCAGGTGTTCATAAGTTCAGAGAATCAGCATCACAGCTACAAGGTAGTCAGTTACGATCTCGCAAAGGCATTCGAGGAAATCGAGAAATGGATCAAGAAGCTGACCGCAAGATATGGCAAAGGACGGGAACGAAGAGAGTCAAACCGCAAGCTTCTCTCGCCGAACTTCGACAAAAGCAGTTAAATCACTCATCTGTTAACTGCTCTTGAATGACAGAGCCTCCGAACCTGTACGGGTTCAAATACTTCGACAGGCCTACAGACTACGATGAGGAGGACGACGAAGAGCACGAAGAGCCATCTTGTCCCACAAACTGCTGCGACAGCGACTGTGAGTGCGACGACTGCGACCGTTGTTCTATGAACGGAACTTCTGAGGTTGAGCCCCTATACGAAGCTGCCGCTTCTTGATTTCCTGAGATATCTGCTTCACCCAAAGCGCATTGTGAAGCTTTTTGTGAAGGTATGTTGACTTTGACAATTAGATAATCCCAGAGCAGCTTGGAACCATCCTAGAGTGTATGGTGTTTGAGCAGAGCTGAAGAGATCACAAGTGAAGTAAGAAGACTGGTTTTGACCTGCAGGGCAATGGAAGCACAGCTTCAGCAGTCGGTTCCGAAAAAAACACACCAAGAAGTTGTAGCAAGCATGCAGACGACAATTGATAACCTCGGCGCAGAGGTCACGAAACTTAAAACTGAGATTCAAAACTCCTCCTCTTTGAGGGAGACTATCTCAGGTCTTAGCACCCAGATAGTTTCGCAAAATGAGACAATTTCTTCACTTACAAACACTCTGGCAGCGCTAAACCATGTGATCGATTCTCAGAAAGCAAGCATCGCTGAACTCTCAATCAAGCTTTCTCAGACAACGGTTCCTTCAGCGCTCTATGACCAGACTGTTTCCAAGATTGGAGAATTGCAAGAAAGAGTTCATGGCATGGTCGAGAAAACAGACTACACCTCCTTGCAGAGAAAGTGCGACGAGCTCTCAGAGTCCATCAAATCCATGGTTCCAAGAGATGAGTATAGCAATTTGCAAACATTGCTTGCAAATTCAGTCCCCAAGGAGAATTTCGAAGCACTACGTGCTATCCTATCACAATATGTTCCCCGAGAGCAACTAGCCGCGAGTGAGGCAAGAGTGAATGAACTCGAAGCAAAGATGCAAAACTATGTGCCGCGTTCTGACTATGAAGAACTAACGGCAAAGATTCGTTTGCTAACAAGGGAATTTTCTTCAATAACAAAGTTGGCGCCGGTTGAAACAGAGACGACAGAACAAGCACCGAGACCTGAGATCACCGAGATACAGTCAAATCTCTCAGACATAAAGGGAGCAGAAGACACGGGTGCACAAACCCTAAAGACTGTTGAGGCAAGCCAGGGTTTCGTCTTCTCGAACACAGAACTATGTGCAACCACGCCTGTGGAATTCCTGCAGGATCTAGAGCAGGCGCCTATCGAATCTGTCGAGAACCACTCTAGGAGCGGAGATTTCGAAAGATGGTTCAAGGATGTGATTGCGGACGATACAACCGCGGAAGGTCTGCGCTCAGTTAGAGAAAGCAATTGCTCTGGCGACGATCTGCGAACAAAACTCGTCTCTGTGATTGCTCCAAAGTACAAACTGGTTGCAAATTAAGCTCAGCATTCGTAAGACAATGACGTAGGCTTGGAGGAGAATCCCTCTCCTCCTCCATGCCTACAACTTCCTGATGGTCGAGATTCTCTCTCGCATGTACATTTAGAGTCTCAACGCTTAAGAAGGAAAAAACACGATTTCAACGACGGCGCGATTTTGAAAATCGGAAGATTGATTCTTGCGCTCATCGGACTTGTGGCCCTTGTGATTGCTTATTTCACTGGCAGCTTGATTTTTCTCGTCTTGGCGGTAGCAGCGTTCGTTGCGGGACTATACCTCATGGGAGCAAACAAGAAACCCATCAAGAAGACCGACGATGAAAAGGACGAACGAAAGAGAAAAAACTCACAACGTTGACCAAATGCAAATCATGCGCTCATAACACAGCGGGATCACTTCTTGCAGAGGCGTTTGAGATGAAGGTATTCAAGCTAGTAACTCTTGACCAGAGGATGTCAATTGGATTACACTCTACTTCTTGGAAATTCGGTAATCTACTTGAACAAAGTACTGGGAATCTCCAAAACTCTAGAAAGATGCCATGCGGATTATCGTGAAGGAAAAATCACAGAAAGAGAACTGAATCAATTGCAAGCGCCGTTGCTACAGAAAGTCAGCATCTCAAGATCAATCGAATGTCTCACAAAAGGAACCGTTCTTAAGAACCTGGACAATGGTTTGAGAAGGCTTCGAGCTGCGGGAAGTGACGTGCAGATGCTATCAATGAATCCTCTTCAGGCTTTCTTCAAAGCATCTTTTGGGATAGGGTTGATGCTTCGGTCTACTCAACATAAGGTGACCAATTCAAACTCGCAGGTATTTTTCCGGAAAACAAGGTTGAACTATTGGAAAGATACTGTCGCGAGAAAAATATCGACATGAAGGAATGTGCGCACGTCGGCGACTCACAAAACGACATCGAGACTTTCAGGCGCGTAGGTTACTCAATAGCCCTAAACTGTAGCGATTCGAGAGTGAGGAAGGAAGCTAGCGTTTCCTTCAGACTGATGATTTCTTGAACGTCGCAAACACACTGCTGAGAGCAAACGATCTAGTGTGACCTTAGCGCCCACGTTCTATTTGACGCACTGTTGAACAGCTGTTTGTGCCCCGAGTAAGGAAACCTTATGGAATCCGTGTAGTCGCAATCTTTGCACTGAAGGCCCAGGACGATCTCGTAACCTGCAGGAAGGTCATTTACCCAGACCTTCGCGACCTGCATCAAACCGCCGCAGTCTTGTTCTTTTTCTTTCCATACCTCGCCTGACAATTCAACTCTCTTTGCATGGATGATAGTCGGGACTCCGAAAAATGCGTATGGATATCCTGCAATTGTATAGCCAGTCTTCCGTAGCCCGCGTTCTCTAGCCGGAGGCCCCAACAACTTTTGCTTTTCCTTGTTCTGCAAAATCGCACATACTCCTATAGCTTGATAAAATGCAAACTCGGCATAAGATAAAAGGTAAGAGTATGGGAGAGGAAGCCCCAAAACCAAAGATGAAGTTGAAAGACTGGCTTTGGATTGCACTTGCAATTGGGATTTTCGGCTTCATTTTCCTGATGATATTGATCTATAACGTGATCTGATAAGACTCGTTTTGAACCGAAACAAGGTAAATGCATATTTGACCAGCTCAAAGGAGAAAGTGTAAGTTGCCAGAACCAGTAGTCCCAAAGCCGCCGCAGAGCGTAGATTTGAGGAACGTTATGAGATATTTTGCTAGTCACGTAACTGTCGTAACGGGCGCTTTGGATACTGGCGACCTTTTCGGGTTGACTGTATCAGCATTTACGTCGGTCTCCCTCGAGCCGCCGCTTGTTCTAGTCTGCATCAGAAATGAAAGCAACGCAACTGACTTTCTTTCCAAAGCAAAGAGATTCTGTGTCAACATCCTATCTGAAGATCAGCGTCCTATCGCAGAGAAATTCTCACTGACTGGAGAATCAGGCAGATTCATTGATCTGGACTATTACGTCGGGAAAGGTGGGAGCCCGGTGATTCGAGACTCTCTTGGATTCATTGACTGCAAGATTACTAGGGAATTGCACGAAGGGGATCACACTATCTTCATTGGAGAAGCTATAGATGTTAGCGGAGACGACAAACGGCCGCTACTGTATCTGAACAGAAAATACGTCAAGCTCGAAAATTTATAAGCAGTATGTTTAGCTGGTGGGATTAATGAAAGCAGGAAGTACTCTAGTACTTTATCTTGTAGGCGCACTGTTGCTTATTGCCTTGTTGTTAGAGCTCCCTGCTTACGCGATGTACACTGGAGAGGTCTTTATAGGAATCTTCTTGTTGGGGTTGTTCCTCGCGTTTGGCGTTGCCGTTCGACAGACCAAGAAGATAGCATACCAAAAGACAGATTCCGCCAACTGACGTTACTCTCCCAATAAGCGAGGTGCCAAAATCACACTTTGCCTTAAAGGAACGATTAATATCTATTGAAAGAAAGCTAATTTTCGGCTTTGGCAATAGCTGGTGGTTCTTCGAACAGTGCGCTGTACTTCCTTGCGATAATCGTACTCATAATGCTATTTCGCGTTAGGAGAGTGATGGGCGGTACAAGAGTGAGTGTGGGAAGAACCCTGGGATACTCTGCTTACTATTTGGTGTTCGGAGCACTGGTGCTTTCAGGCTCCTTCTTCCTACCGATACCTGTAGAGTACTTTGCGCTGTACCCTGTCTTGTTCATTGCAACTTTTCTTGTTGCGTTTGAGCTCGCTAAAAGGCGCGTAGTCTTCTGGAGATCTGCGGATGGATTTATTTTCTCAAGAGGTGGCTTGCCAATCTATCTCATATACATATTGGGTTTTGTGGCGAGGGTCGCTATTGGCTACGAATATCTGGGTCCAAATTTTTTGTTTAGCTTCACGCCGACGGCGTCGCTGAGTAGTGTTGCAACCACTGCTACAGTTGCAACGGATCTCTTGCTTGTTGCAGGCATAGGCCTATTGTTCGGGCGCAACATGAGGATACTTCGAAAGTACCTCGCGGTCAAGAGTGGCAAGGAACAAATCGAGACTACGTCTAACGACGAACAGACTCCTAGTTCAATGCCATCCTGAAAGCTTCATTGCCGCAA
>DAHVAI010000019.1 GCA_027314685.1 Nitrososphaerota archaeon
CCATCGTCTAGTGGTCAAGGATTCGGGGCTTTGGACCCCGAGACACCAGTTCGAATCTGGTTGGGGCTACTGTCAATATTTTTTAAGTCCTAGCAGTTTTCTACCCCTACTCGCCTCGCCTATGCAACAAGAGCTCATAAAATTCAAGGGGAATCAGAAAGAGCACAGGGTCGACTATCTCTTTGAGTTTCCATCAGTCAAGCGCTGGCTCAGCCAACTGAAAGAAGGTCCTGGACGCAGGATCAATATCTACATCTTTCACCGCTACATGAAATTTGTCAGAGAACATTCTGGATTCAAGACTCCGGAAGATTTGATCGAGAGTGCTTTTAATTCCACAGTAAGGCAACTGCAGCAGCACTCTGACATTCTGAAAGATTACCTGGATGCGATGCAGATCGTAGGAGATAGTACGCGCTCGAAACACAGGGATGTCATCATGTCGTTCTACAAGAACAACAGTGTGAAAGCCATTCCCTGGGCAAAATTCAAGCCTCGGAACGAAGACATTGCAATTGAGGATAGTTCCGAAGAATCCAAGAGCTTCGTCGAGATGATGCAGACTGTCTGCAGGTCAAAATGCTCCCGGCTTCAACTAGCGGTGCTGCTCACAGCATATCAGTCGTTCATGGATGATTCCACGATCGCCTATGTTTTCAACTATTTCGGATACGCGCAGCTCGTCAAGCACTTTGGAACGACCGATTGGACCAAGTGGGACGAAAACAAAGTTCCAGTGCGAATAGATATCGTACGACCCAAGAGCAACCTCAAGGGCTGGACATGCCTCCATCATGATGCTGTTGTCGCGCTCAAAGAATGGCTTTCTGTGCGCTTTAATCTAGTTGGAAAGGAAATCAGGCTCTATCCTTCTCCGAACACCAAAATGATCCCAAGATCTGATCCCATTTTCATAGTTGGAAAGGACGACCACGCGATACCACCGCCGTACGTTTCGTATGTCTTCAGAGAGCTTGGGAAGAAAGCGGGAGTCAACGTCTACACTGGACCACGTCCATCGAAGACGCAAGGTGCGCTGATCCGGTACGCATTCTCATCTCATCAAGTGAGAGACTCTGCAAGATCACTTGCGCATGTCTTGAAGATTGGCGAAGAAGTAGAATTCTTCATCACGCACAAGACTGACCGTCACCACTACGATCAGAGCCCCTGGAAGGACCCTGCATATTTCCTTGAGGCATATGGCAAACTGTCACCATGGCTCAACGTGCTCTCAGCAGATCCCGAGAAGGTCAAGTTGCGAGAAGAACTGCAGCAGAAGACAAAAGAATTCAGCGAAAAAGAAAACTCCTGGTACATCGAAGCCCGAAAGCTCAGGGATGAAATGGATAAGATGAAGCTCGTCAGAAAACTGGAGAGGCAGTACGACATGGAGAAGGACCGCGTGAAAAAAGACGAGCTCGCAAGGAGACTTCTTGAACTGACTTCGGAGTGACACTGATGGAATTCAAACCTTCGGATAAAGCAATTTGCAAAGGCTGTGGTCGCGAGTGTGATTCGTACATCATTCTCTCGATTGCTGCAGAGCAAGTCGACGCGTATCATCAGTTCGTGTATTGCTCGAAAAAATGCTTGTGGAAGTATCTGAAAGACGAGATGGAAGAATCATTCCAGAAAGCGTTGAAATGATTGCAACTGTGAACTATTACTACCAGGTAGACACTCTTGGAAGCGTGAGGGAAGCGGCGAATGCCAAGGGAAGTTTGCTTTTTGCAACAAACTACGAACCCTACGGGCCGCTATCCGGAGCATCGGGAGCTGATCTGCTACAATACACCGGAAAGATGCTTGACTCGAACATCGGTGGACTGTACAACTTTGGCTCGAGGTACTATGATCCCAGCACAGGCAGATTCATAACCGAGGACACATCAATGGGCGAATTGACAGATCCCTTGAGCCAAAATAGGTACATCTATGCGGCCGACAATCCGGAGAAATATATTGATCCTACTGGACACAGGTTTGAAACTTCATCAGGCGGCGGTGGCTCCTCTACAACGCCTCCTCCAACTCCCCACCAGGAGCCTCCACCTCCATCGCATGGCGTGGCACCACCTCCCACTCCGCCACTACCTTCATCCGGACAGACCGGCACTTCTAGCAGCACATCTAGTTCGAGCAGTAGTGCTTCGTTAACTGCAACGCAGACTTCTTCTCAGACTACCATGGTGACACATAGTACTGGAGGTAGCTCGGTTACGACGAGTACAACAGCTGCATCTGAAACTACCGTATCAACCCAGAGCCAAGGCCCAATCCCTGGCACCACGGTCAATGAAGGCCTATCTATCACGTTTGTAGTAGGGGCATGGTTCCTCACTGGAACTGCCATATTCTTTACAGGTGGCGCCATAATGGCCACCCCTGTTGGAGTTGGCATGGTGTTCGGAGATATGGAAGCTTCAGCAGAAGTGGCGGCGGATGGAACAAGCGCAAATCCTGGAAAGACGGACCAAGCATTTGTAGCAGGATTCATAGAAGGATTCTCTAAATGGTGGGATTTCGCAGGACCTTTCTGAGTGAGATGCCATGAATTGGAGACCTACATTGCTAAAAAATCGTGAGATTAAGAAAATGAATCAAAAGCAGCTACGCCAGGAGCTTTTCCTTGATCGAATTTACATTCTCATTT
>DAHVAI010000037.1 GCA_027314685.1 Nitrososphaerota archaeon
TGATCATGGGCGGCGAAGAGGGTGCGCAGACAAAGCACTTTCCTGATGGGGAGGTGTTGTCAATTTACGATGCCTCGATGAGGTACCAGAGCGAAAACACACCGCTAATAGTGGTTGCAGGAAAGGGATTCGGAACGGGCAGCTCTCGCGACTGGGCAGCCAAGGGCCAGAAGCTGCTGGGAATCAAGGCAGTTATTGCTGAAAACTTTGAACGTATTCACAGAAGCAACCTTGTCGGGATGGGCGTGCTCCCCTTGCAGTTGGCTGATGGCGTCACCGTGAAAAGCCTCGGGCTAGATGGAAGTGAGACCTACGACATCGGTGGACTCAACAAAGCTGTTGAGACTGGTTCTGCTGCGACACTCATAATCACTCGCAAGTCAGGCGAGAAGATTACAAAGGGGCTAAGAGTTCGATTGGATTCTCAGGTTGAGAAAGAGTATTACAAGAGCGGAGGGATTCTGGACTATGTTCTAAAAGCGACCGTCAGCAGAAAGGACTAGACGCTTTCCGCTGCTTTCTTCTTCTCAGTTTTCTTGGTTACCTTTGGCATCCCATCGAATTCTTGCAAGCTCGCTTCGGCGTTAGCCTTCGCTACTTCCCGAAGCTGACTCAACTGTAGCGCGAGTTCTGCTACCTGCTTGCCCTTTGGAGTAACCACGTATTGAGTTACATACCGCAATCCCAAGAGCTTTGGCTTGGGCTCCAGCAGGCCTTCCTTTATGAGCTGGTGGAGCGCGCGGCTCGCGGAGCTGCTGCTCCTACACGCCTTGGTCGCCTCAGTGTAGCTGACTACCTTTGCGTTTTTCTTCGCAATGTATGCTAGCAAAGCAATGTCTGTGACTGGATGGCGCATCTTTCTAAGATGCGAAGCCTCTTGCTCAGTATATCAAAGATTCGAATTAGCCTTTCCAGAGGCCGATCCCAAAACCGACTATCCAGAATAGTGGCATGGCGAAGAAGACAGGACCTATATGCGATGCCTGGGAACGAAGTATGTTAAACACGTGTGTCCAGATATCTGCGGTAGTTATGAATGGAATAGTCACACCGACGGCAGTCGCTAGCACCAATCCTACGACAATGAGAATTGCCGAAGTAACCGCCTTCTTTGCGGCGATGCCAAAGAGTAGTCCATCTACAAAGAGAAGCACAATGGGAATAATTGAGTTGATATCATAGGTCATTTTCCAACGTTCACTCTTGCAACAGCTACAATACGGGATTCCGACTATTAACGATTGTCCATCTTGTTTCTGGAACTTGCATGCAGGTCTCCAGAGCTAAGAAGATTCATTGGCTTTAGAGAGTTATGAGCGATGATACAAGTATTATATATCTAAAAGAATTATATACATCTAACTCTTATATAATATCGAACTGTCCCATCTTGCAATTCCCCAAATCAGTGACCCAGAGCGCAAAGGGGTCCATCGTCAAGTTCATCAGGTGGATGGGGCCTGCGCTCATGATCTCGATTGCTTACATGGATCCTGGGAACTACGGAACTGATATTGGTGCAGGGGCGGGGTACAATTACACGCTTCTATGGGCGGTCTGGCTCGCATCAGCCATGGCAATGCTTCTGCAGTATCTTTCAGGAAAACTGGGCATAGCAAGCGGATACTCGCTCCCTGAATTGATCAGAAAGTCGTTTGGCGGGAGGAGGCTGTACGTAGTACCTTACTGGCTTGCCGCTGAGGCTGCCGCGGCGGCAACCGACCTAGCTGAATACCTGGGCACTGTCTTAGCTTTGAATATACTCTTTCACATACCCTTGCTTTACGCTGCACTCTTCGGAGCCCTGGACGTCATAATCCTGCTTACCATGATGACCCGTCGTTTCAGTCTGATAGAGCAGTATTTTGCGCTGCTGATATCTGTGCTCGTCGTTGGGATCTTGTACAATCTAGTTGCAATAAAGCCCGACTTCGCAGGAGTAGCGGTCGGTTCCGTTCTGCCGTCTACCCCGAGCGCAGGAGCTTTACTTCTAGTCGTGGGAATTATCGGTGCAACTGTGATGCCGCACGCTCTGTTTGTCCATTCATGGCTCTCAAAGAACAAGATGGACCTGATGGGCATTAAGAGAAGTGGAACAAGCACCGGTCCTTCGATTGCGCAGATGACAACCCAGCAACCTAACGGCCCTCACCATGAATACACCCCCGAGGAGAGAAAGATCACAAACAGACTGCACCGCAGTGAGACAATGGTCACTCTGGGCATCGCAGGTGTTGTCAACGTAGGGATTCTCCTCGTTGCTACCCCGTTATTCGAAGGTAATGGAGTTAACGTTAGTCTTACTGTTCAACAATTTGTCACCGACATTGACAAGATCTACGGCCCTCTGCTTGGGATACTCTTTGCGCTCACACTCCTAGCATCTGGTCTATCGTCGTCAGCGTTAGGTACCATCGCAGGTCAGATCATAATGGATGGTCTGCTAGGTGTCAGAGCGAACATCTGGTTAAGAAGGATAATCACTAGAGTTGTCAACGTGTTTCCGACCACGATAGCTATCCTTCTCGGGTACAGTCCACTGGACGTACTGATTTACAGCCAGGTCATCCTGAGCCTCATGATACCCCTACCCATGATACCACTGGTCTACTACACGTCTAAGAAGAAAATCATGGGTGCCTTGGTTAACAAAAAACCCACGATAATACTGGCACTCTTGACTATCGCGCTGATTCTTGTATTCAACGCGTACCTGATCCTAACATCGATCTGATTAAGGCCCACAGTAGCCAGAGTGAGCAATATGTGTCACTGAAACAGGATTAGAGACCATATCGAAAGTCAATCCTTTAATTAGCGTCACTTGGTACCAAACACGCTTGACGAAAAAGAATCATGACTTCTCAAGTGTTCTATGAAGGAAGCCTCCATGATTCTCAAATTTGATTATTGTCTTGCAGTTTAATATTGAAATTCAAACCGAGAATTTTCTCACAGATCAGCTCGTTTTTCGATTGACCTGTCTACGCATTCTTGCTGGTAATTCTGTCACAGCCAGCGATACTTATCCCGCTGATGAGAGTCGACGAACTGTTTAGTTCACTAACTGATTGCATCAATCTGAATTCGACGTATTACTCGGTTCCTAAGTTCGAAAGACCCGACATCTGGACATCCTTGGAAGCAAGCTCTTCTTGGCTTCCAAGACTACTCTGCTGCACGAATTCACTAGGGCAGGGAGAGTCTTGTGCTTCCAAGAATGGCACAGGTGAGCAAAATTGTCTCATCGATCAAGCAAATTGATGGAATAAGGAGGTTCAGGCTGAAATTGCGCATGAACATATGCTTCAAGAGAGATCCTAACAGAATATCTCGCAAAGAAAATTGTCCCGGCATGACATGACATCTTTAGCTGCAGCAAGTCCGTAAAGTCCCATATTCAAATGGACTCAACAAGCGAGATTGAAGAAATTCTTTGTTCTAATGTCGGCACTCTGCTTTCCAAGTATCAAACCTATCTTTGAAAGGCGAGATAGTCGCTTTATAGCAGCCTCCCTCCTCAGAGCATCCCCTATGGAGTTATAGCTCTCACGGTAGATGAGTTTGACTGGTAGGTGTGACCTCGTAAACTTGGATCCTTTTCCTGCATTGTGACGGTCTAACCTTCGACGCAGGTTAGTCGTATATCCGGTGTAAAGGTAGCCGCCTCTACAGCTTAGAATGTATACGTGGTGGCGCTTCAAACGCCTTGACTCTATTTTCCCCTCTTATGAACTCTTAAATTGTGAATCTGCGAATCACTCATCACTAAGATCTGAGATTTTGGCCCAAGCAGAAAGAAGAAACCGAATGGGATTGAGCGCTGATCTGCTACGCAGAGGCGCTACGCTGCTGCAGGAGGCATGCCCTCGCTGCGGCGGAGTGCAGATCAAGTATCGAGGCAAAGT
>DAHVAI010000029.1 GCA_027314685.1 Nitrososphaerota archaeon
CTGTTCGTTGAGATCGAATTCTCAACAGGTTACAACGCCAAGTCGATCCAAAAGAAACTTGATAGAGCGTGGTCGCAAGATGCCGTGCCTGTCCTGGTTTTCAATAACAAGTCGACCGCAGAGTCCTGCTATGAGAAATACGGAATATACGCGCTTTTTCTCATATTCGATGAAGACAATGTAAACTACTTGAAAGGCGTTGGAGCCATGCCACTGAGATCGCAGGCTGTGCTTGACGGGGTGCTATACAGTCTTCACACCTCATACAAGTTCAGAGAGTCAGCATGAGCAGAACATGGTGGGCGGTCGTTGTAAATGGGCATGTGAGTCAATCGGAATCAACTAGAAGTGGCGAGAATTAAGAATTTACCTCAGACTTAGTAGCCCATCTAAATTGGTGTGCAAGAAATGACGAATTTGCGAGAATTCACCCGTTTTAAAAGCTAGACGTAAACTCAAACTGTTCTCGAAGATTCACTTCGTGAGTAATGTAGCTGTTGGTCACCTCTTGATGAGTTGATGATAGGACATTAGTCGGCTTCACAGCACTCGCTCCCTACATGAAAAACACTTGTCCATGTCCACTGTTCGCACCCTGAAGCCCGTGCCATGATCATGCGGTTTACCATCCGCATATTGTCCAATTCTGACATCAACTAGGATTTTGCCTTCATTAAGAAGACTGATAAAATTCTGGAAGGCGAATCCTTGCATGAGCCACGCTTCGTTAAACCAAAATTCCTCCTCTGAAACTCTATTCCTAGCTTCCGCCTTAACGTACAGAAGTCGCGGCAATTTCGTCTCAAACCGTTTAGTTAGAGTCGTTCTTTGCCACCATCCTAGTACTTTCTCTTCCAAGTGTTCTGTATCGGAACCTTTCTGCGATGAAAGCATCTGAGGAGTGACTCCACCAAGCAGTTCAATTCTGTCGATACCGATTGCGATCCTTAAACCAACTTTACCTTTGATGGTGTTATAGCCAGTTGCGCTCAATGTAGTATGCAGTTCTTTCTTTGCTCCATGTTCGGCCTTCGAATAACCAAATTCCTGCAATAAGGTTGCATTTGCGCTACGTGGCATTGGAGATTTGGTGAATAAAGTGAGCATGCTTCTAGCATGCTTTCTGGCTGCTTTGAGTTCTATTGATTCTCCATCGGGACCCGGAACGTTATTCTCTTCAATTCCAAGCAGATCTTCCAGCGTCTTACCTATTCCTGTGTCTCCTGTTCTGTGCGTCTTGATATACCCGAGTTCAGAGATTTCCTTAAGCTTGCTCAAAAGCTCCGCATAGCCTTTCATTCCCTTTTGAAAATGCTATCTGACTTTAATACCTATTGAGCTGAACATCCTTCATTGAGCGATAACTCACTCACCTGTTGAAGGGGTCTTGCAAACTATTGGCGCACAAACTCCCATGAGCGACTGCTGCTTATCTTTTCCAGAAGTCGAGTATGAATTCCATTGTTGTTCCTAAGGTGATGAAATTACTCGGCCAACCAAAGATGCCAACATTATTCACGAGATTTCTCTTGTCCCATATGATTGTGTTCCGGAATTCAAATCCCGCCTTCTCTAGCGCATCGATCACAAACGCATGTGTCACGTACCTTCTGTCATTCTCCCAAACATCGTTTATGTTGACGATTGCGTGGCCCCTTGGTTTCATGACATGATAAATTTCAGTGTAAATTGCGGTGAGCGCGTTAGAGAAATCCTCATGATTCATAGTCCCGAGGTCTTCCTTATTTGCAGAATATTGCTGAACCTTCAGATAGTGCTTATTCTCTCGTTTGTCTCCCCTTATACTCTTATTTAGCCGAGGCCGGTTGAGCATGTTCGCATATGGGGGCGACGTTAAAGACAAACTTACAGTCTCATCGTCAATGTATTTTCTTAAGTTGAGTGAATTGTCATTTATCATCATCTGTTTTGTATCGCCATAAAGAGTGGACTGTGATAGCCTCTTGTTTGCATAATTGACATACTCCGCCTTGAGATCGAACCCGATCGCGTTTCTTTGGGTGTCTTTACCAGCTACAAGTGTGGTCCCAATGCCAGCAAAAGGGTCCAAGACCAATTCGCCTTTGTGTGTAAATAGCAGTATGAAGTGTTTGGGAAGCGATATGGGAAACACTGCAGGGTGCACATCTTTATCCCTGACATCGCGTCCTTCGTAAGAGAATTCTTGTATTGTGACCTGCGACTTTACCCACTCTTTGGCATTAAGGCAATTTATGTGATTTGGAGGGCATTGGCAAGTCCTCTCAAAGGGAATGCGAATCTTGGTGCTCGGCTCCATATCCGCTTGCGTCATCTTTCGCCCTTTGTAGTGAACGGCCTCCTTTTAAGCTATTTGGTGGCATGGCCGTCAATCAAGCTCTCATTAATGGTGCTTATTTGGTGAGCAGGAAAACTGAATGGCAAGGAAAGAGGCCAAGGCGATCTGGATTGGAATGCCAGGAGTAGAAAGAGTGAGAACAAGGAGAATGTGGAAGACGGAGGAAAAGCCGACAATAACCATGGAGGCAAACGAAGATGGCTTTGTTATCGAAGGGTGCAGGAAGCATTCTATCGATCCATCCATTCTGACGAGATTGAGGGAGTCATACTGCACATTTAGCCTCGACAGTCCAGACTATCGCTGGCTGAGAGGGGCAATTAGGCGGTAGTTGGTTTTTCATTTCAGCAAATTGATTTATATATGTCATCATTGAACTGACGAGAATATGGTCAATCTCAACATATCTAACATAAAGGCACGTCAGGTCATAGATTGCAGAGGAGAA
>DAHVAI010000031.1 GCA_027314685.1 Nitrososphaerota archaeon
TGGGCAGATGTAGATGTCTCTTTCCTTGACGTAGGTGAATTTGTTTTCGTAGATATCGGGTGTCGGAGCACCCGTGCTCTTGCGAGGGTTGAAGTAAGGTCTTTCAGAGACGTGTGGATTTATTCCGTTGTCTACGCACGACTTTATTTTAATCAAGTTCCAGAACCCAGCATCTGCGGTCACCGAAAGATTTCGGGACTGCAATGTATTCCTTGTATCAACTGCCCTCAAGCTAAGCTGATTATAGTCAAACGAGTCATTCGTGACATGATATTCGGGAATAAGGTGGAATTTTGAATCAACAGCTGTCAGGACATTGTAGCAGACATGAAGTCTTCCGTTGCATTTCATCAGCCTGCTCTCAGGGTCTGTGAGCGACGTTTCGCTCGCGCCGGATTCCTACAGTTTTTTCATCTCTTGCTCATAATCGCGTTTCTTCTTCAGAAGACTTTGAATTTCCAGAAAGTTATTTCTGGCGGTTTCCATCGAAATACCGCTTCTTTTGTTGTATGATATCATAGAACTACACGACCACTTTTGGATAAAAATGATCGTCACGGGAATTCTTCGCCTAATGGGTTGTTTGCCTTCTTGTATTTCCTGCGCTTTAGGATAGGATCGTAAAAGGTTTCTTGTAATGCTATTTCACAAGAATGCTCATCATCAAGACCGTAGCATCTGTTGCGAATAACGAGGTACTTCTTACTGTAGAACTCTTGGGCCATCCCCTGAATGACTCCTGACAAGAAAGTACATTCCGTTTTGTGAATGCTCTCCTCTGCGCTCTGGCAGAAAACGCAACTATTCGAAATGATCCTGATCCAGGTACCGTCTTTCGCATCACATTTGATTGAGATCTTCCCCCAACCGGCAGTTGAAGCTAAATTCTGAAGTTCGCCAAACGTAATTGATTTCGAATGAGATCTGATCGTTTTTGCTAGAGAGGCGCCGTATGCATTCCCCATCTTTTCAATGATGGCAAAAGCTCCATTTGAGAATGTTTTGATCAATTCGATTTCAACATCAGCCCACACTTTCGCGCTGAGGATAAACGCACGAGTGTTGATGAGCTTGTTTATTATGACTCCATCATTTGGGTTGAACTCATAGAGTTGGTTGACATGAGAAGCGTTAATCGTCAAAGCCCAAGAACGAAGTCCTCTTTTGTCCATTTCTGAACTGATTGCTTCTTGCTTCCTTAGTCCATCGCTCCCATCTTGGCGTTTGTGATATTCTGATGTCGACATTGCATGCGACCTCAAATATATGCTTACATAATGGTATATACGCGGTCATGGCGTTTTTATGACTGATACTCACTTCTTTTGTGGAAAACGGCAAGAGATCGCCTGAACAGTAGTGGACAATGCTTTCTTAAGAACTGAGGAAAGCCCTTTTTTGGGAATGGCATCTAGTCACCGCGCATCAGTTGCATATATGATCTCTGAATGTTTTGAAAGCTACGCTTCGCATACTTTGTGCGGATCTTTGATTGTCAAACTGGAAGCCGCTTTCTTACTGGCTTAATTATGGGAGTCACGTTAGTAACGTCGCACCTTCGCTATTTCTTCCGCCATAGCCTTCCACTGATACCTGCTGGAAGAGAGCGGACTTGTTGGAGAATCACGCGAGCAGCGGTCCTAGGATGAACGTGCTCACGAGCAGTATCGTTAGAACCGTGCAGGTTATTGCAACGAAGATGTACCTCTTTTCCCCTGCAAACAGGAAGATTGAGATCAGTACTCTCGTAATGGGCGTGGCGAGCAAGATAATCAAACCGAGGTCGATGATAGCATAGGGCTTTGCAGACAATACTCCCTGGATCAAAGGGACTAGTCCAATCAAAAACTTGTTGTGCCTATCGAAAAGATCGGACGCACTCCCGACAGGATAGTAACCAGTGCTCATCTCCCCAAACAGGAGAATCGAACCTGTAGCGATGACGATCGAGGAAATTACCACTCCGTACCTCAAAACATTCCCGATGATTGAATTGAAGTCTATTTTTTTGGGATTTTTGCCTGACATTGCGTTTACGCCTGTTGTTTTCTTTTCCATGTCATAGTCCGTGAAAGAGCATTTCAATCGCAAGTATGACAAGAATTGGGATGAACAGTTTCCTAATGGACTTGTTCGATGACCTTGTTAGAATTCTTGTCCCGACAATTGATCCCAGGACAACGCCCATTACTACCGGCGAAGCGATGAATGGGTTGATGTACCCGCCGAGATAGAATATCCCAGTGCTTGCGGCGGCAGTAACTCCTATCATGAAGTTACTCGTTGTTGAGGAAACTTTCATCGGAAGCTTCATTCCAACGTCCATCGCAATAACTTTCAATACTCCACTTCCGATGCCCAATAATCCGGAAATTACCCCCGCGGCGTACATTATCGCCAACGCAAGCCGAGAGCGTGTACCCTGATAGTGAACCTCCGTCTTTAGCACCGTGTCATAATATTCTCCATTCAACTCAAGTTTCTTACTGATTCTATCAGGCTTGAAATTTTGAGGGGGTAACTCTTCACCGATTTGTTTGAGAAGCGGCAGTACCGAGAAGAGTAATACAATTCCAAATATAATGTAAACTACGTTCTCAAGATTTGCTCTTGCCAGAGCTAGGGTACAGACCGCCCCGGTTACGGCACCGGTCGTAGTCGCGATCTCCAAAAACATACCAATTCTCAAGTTCGTGATCTTATCTTTGACATAGGTCGAGGCTGATCCGCTCGATGTCGCGATTACCGAAACTATGCTTGCACCGATTGCAAATAGCGTTGGAACTCCAAATACGAGGGTGAGAACCGGGATGATGATTATTCCACCGCCAAGGCCTAACAGCGAACCGAGTATCCCTGCAAGAACAGATGCTGCAAGCAACTCCAGAAAGAAGACTAGTCCATCCAAATCAAGCACCGAGCTACAATGTCAGGATTGAAATCTATTGAGCATTTTGCTCGCTAGGCTTCTCCCGTGCACCCCGGGGGATGACCCGCGAATTCGTGAGGCCCATTTGATTTTCGTGAGATGCTAATTTTTGGCTCTAGCTAGAACACAAAAATCTTGCTGTACCAAGTCAATGGCATCTCAAAAGCAAAATGGTTCGTGAGAGAACGGCGAAAAATAGTAGTTTCTGGTAAAGAAGAGATAGCTTCCGAACCGATGAGCCGAAAGAACCGAAGAAATTGAATAATACCATGTGTGCGGAATGACTGTGCAATAATACGACTGCACTGGAATTATTGGTACAAAAAGAGAAAATGCAATAATGATCGAGATAATTACAGTCAGTACAAGTGGTCTCATTTCAAATCTAGTTTTTGCACAGTTCTATGATTAACTTTTCTCCATACTCCAACATTGACTATAGAAGTCGGGGTTAATTAAGTGGATGCTTAATGATCTTTGGCAATAAAATGTTGAATCGCCTTAATCATTCCTTTGTCTTTCCCAGCGATCAATTGATTTATCCGAACACGTCATTTGACGTAGTAAGGCTAGTAGCGTGTTTCGTACAGAGTCCAAAATTCTTTGGTGCCGGTAGTTTTGAACGTCTTTCCGCAGAACTTGCAAGCTACACTTTCCCTCGCATCTGTTAGTTGAAATTTGTGGCATTTTTCTCATCTCACAACCTTGTACAAGGTGGATGCTTTCAGCTTCTTTGGTTCGAAGAACTATAATTAGAAGAAATAAGCGAAAGCCAACTGCATTTGCTCATTTGGGCAAGATAGATACGTTCAAGCAAACCAAGGAACAACTATTCAAAGAGCTAGCTCGGCATAAATGAGCGAGTAGCTTCGCGCACTTATTCTATCTGAAGAAAAATCTGACCAAGTTCCGAACGCAAGCCCGTGTGTTTTAACCGCGGGTTAGCGATGATCAACCTTGGAAATTTAAATACTGCACTACTACCTCAGTTACGCAGTTCAATTGTCATTCTCGGATTGCTTTCGCTAGCCCCGTCAAGAAGCAGCTTTCCTTCGTTAGATTCAGCCAAAGCAACTGCTCTTCCTTCTATACAGAATTCTGTTTGTGCTGAATTAAGAGGATCGCTTCCAACCAAGAATGAAAAGTACAGGGAGATATCATTGGATACACTCCAAAGTCGACTGGATGAATACGAAAAAAGGCGGAACAACAGAATCTTTGGAAGGATATCTCTGAATTATTCCGATCAATAGAAAAAGGAAACGTTGTAGCAAATGTCCCCGAATACGATGGAGAGTTATTTAGACATACGATAGATCAAAACGATCTGATGTCTTTGCTCATGGCACAACTGTTAGTGTTGTCGACGCGCTCGAAGAAGCTAGTAGTGGAGTGGAATAATCAGACTAGTTACGCAGTTCGATTGACGCAAATTTGTACGTGAAAACCTTATAGCATTAGGTAAGTCCCTAATAGTAGTAGGGAAAGCGTACAGAAAAAATGACGGAATATCAAGTAATGCAACGCGAAGAAGGTCATATCGCCTACGACGACACTGGCGGACCAGGTCGACTTGTCGTGTGCCTTCCTGGCATGGGGCAGCTACGTTCGATCTATCGATTCGTGGTGCCAAAGCTCAAAGCTGAGGGTTTCCGTGTTATTACAATGGACGTTAGAGGAATGGGAGATTCTACCGCTAAATGGAATGATTACTCCGAGTCTGCCATTGCATCTGATACGGTTGCACTCATTGACCGACTTCAAAGCGGATCAGCTGCTATTATAGGAAACTCTGTCTCTGCCGGTGCAGCTGTCTGTGCAAGCGCAGATCATCCTGAACTAGTATCGGGTCTTGTCTTGGTTGGGCCATTTGTTCGTCAGGTTCCAATCTCTTGGTGGAAGGCGCTGACTTTCCGTCTTGCTCTGGCGGGCCCCTGGGGGCTTGGCACGTGGGTCAAATACCAAGCTCAAAAGCTCTATCCAAAATCGAAACCATCCGATCTTGCTGAATACAATAACGCACTAAGGAAGAATCTGCAAGAGCCTGGTCGCATGAGTGCCTTCAGACATATGGCCTCTACCAATCATCGTGCTTCGGAGTCGCGGTTGGACAAAGTAAGATCTCCAGTCTTGGTGGTGATGGGAGGGGCAGATCCAGACTTTGCTAGTCCAGAAGAAGAAGGCAAGCTTGTCGCTCAACGACTGAAAGGGGAACTCTCGATTCTTCCAGGGTTGGGTCATTATCCTCAATCAGAGCAACCAGAGGCATTCCTGAACCCTGTCGTCAAATTTCTTCGAGGGATTCCACAATGGCAACCAGAGCTGGTTTGAATACAGAAAAGGTCATCGCAACTGCAATTCGCCTAGCAGACAAGGATGGTCTCGAAAATCTTACCCTCGGTCGAGTCGCCCAAGAGTTTGGAGTGAAACCTCCTTCTCTCTATGAGCATGTCAATGGTCTAGATGGTTTGCAACGGGCAATACGACTGCACGGATTTCATGCATTGAACGATATTCTGAGAAGTGCAACGGTTGGCAAGTCTCAGGACGAGGCAATAAAATCGCTCGCTTTGGAAATGCGAAAATTCGCACATCAACATCCCGCACTCTACGAATCCACCGTCATCACAGCAGTAGGGGATTCGAAGGAAATCGGCGAGGCAGCTGAGGAATTATTGGAAACTTTGAACGCAGTACTGGCTGGATATGCAATCACTGGGAAAGAGGCTGTTCATGCAGCAAGGTACCTACGGAGCCTCTTACACGGATTTGTTTCTCTAGAGAGAGCTCGAGGATTCGGCATGAACGTAGATTTGGAGGAGAGCTATCACAGAATAAGCGGAATTCTTGCTCAAGACTTGCGACAGTGGAAGCTTCGCCTGGCACAATCAGCTTCAGCTCGATCTGAAATCGGATCGAAGAAGAGAGTAATGTGAATGATCCAAGATAGAAAGAACACGATAGAAGCTTTAAACCACCAAGATCCCAATTTTGGTCCAAACACCTAGACAGGGAATCCTGTGAATCCGTAGGAGGATGTCAATAGAGAACCAATGAAGCTTGTAGTCACCGAGAAGCAAAGAATGGGTCAGCTCATCGCTTCCGCGCTAGGACAGTACAGAATGAGAACACTCGGCGATCAAGGAAGAAGGGGCAGGATCGTTTCTTATGAAGTTCTGGACTACGTCATCGTGCCTCTTAGCGGTCACATCATGAACTACGTAACTCCAAAGGAACTAGAAAGATGGACGCATTCCTCCGTAGACGCCATACTCGACGATCCAAAAAGCTTGGTGAAGGTTTTCCAAAGGAGAGGATACTCTCAAGCGCTTCGCAATCTTGCTCTAAACGCATCAGAAGTTATAATCGCGACTGATTCAGACGACGAAGGCGAAAACATTGGTCTCGAAGTTTTGGAAACGTTGAGAGGAATCCAAAAGCCGGTTAAAAGGCTCTGGCTGAATACGACCGTTCCGTCTGATATTCGAGAATCCTTTTCACGTTTGAAGGAGTTCAACTACAATCTTGCCTTCTCCGTGGAGGCGAGGCGCAAAATCGACGCAGTGGTTGGATTCTCGGCAACTCGTGAATTGAGTCTTTCTCTCAAGTACAAGGTTGGAACAGGCGTTCTATCGTTCGGCAGAGTTCAGACGACCACCCTCTTGCTCGTCGTGGATAGGGAGCGTGAGATAACAAACTTCATTTCCAAACCTTTCTGGGAGATCACTGCAAAGGTAAAGAACACCAACTTGATCCATCAGTCCTCCCCATTCTTAGACAGAGTGAAAGCTTACGCAACATTCGAGAAGATCAGAAACTCAAAGAAGTTTTTGTGCACAAATGTCAGGGAAGAGATCAGTCTCGTTCATCCACCAAAACCAATGAACACTCAAGAGATGCTCAAGGTGGGTTCCTCC
>DAHVAI010000034.1 GCA_027314685.1 Nitrososphaerota archaeon
GCGCTCTCTCAACTGCTTGCAAAGTAGCCTTCCTTACTTCTAGTACATCCATACCATCCACAAGGACGCCAGGGATGCCGTATGCGATTCCTCTGTCAGCGATAGTCTTTGACCCCGTGGCCTTTTGCTGGGGCATTGAAGTAGCGAAAAAATTGTTTTCACATACGAATAACACGGGCAATTTCCAAATCGCAGCCAAGTTAATCCCCTCGTGGAAACTGCCGATATTTGCCGCGCCGTCACCAAAGAAACAGGCACAAACCTGCTTGGTTCCTGCGTTCCTAAATTTCAAACCAACGCCAGTAGCGATCGGAATTCCGCCGCCTACAATCGCAGTTGAGAAAATGACACCTTTGCTCATGTCGGCAGCATGCATGGAACCTCCCAGCCCGCCAACAATACCTGTCTTTTTCCCCATGAGCTCGCCCATTATCTCTTTAGGATCAATTCCTTTTGCGATGCTATGACCGTGTCCCCTGTGATTGCTGATGATATAGTCATCGTTGTGAAGGACGTCGCAAACACCAACAGCCACAGCTTCTTCCCCAATGTATGGATGTGCCAAGCCGGGGATCAAACCAGCCATGTAGACCTCAGCAACTTTTTCTTCAAAACGTCTCAGCACGATCATCTTTCGGTACAGACGCAGAAGAGTCTCTGAATCCAAACTCCCACTTTCGCTACCGCGCTTGTGCTGTTCTTGCTGATGGGTCAAACCTTTTTTTCTTCCTGTTTCTTTCAGGATTTGATTTCTTCGGGTCCAAGTTTCGAAGTGTAAACTATCTTGTCATTCAAAGATACATTTGTTATTACAGGTACCGCTCTCTTTAGCGTATTGTGGACAAAACAAAGTCTTTCGGACTCTTTTGCAAGCTGCTTCACTTTCTCCTCGGATTCTGTCCCCTTCATTCGAATGTCGAAAATGAAATCAGTAAAGTAACCGTCAATCCTACGATCTGTATGTCCGCGTGCAATTGCTTCCAAATCATCAATAGCTAAATCTTCGATCACTGCCATCTTAGCGTACTGCATTAGTAAACAGGAACCAGCTCCGATCAAGAAGTAGTTCAGTGGAGTCGGTCCTTTGCCATGACCGTCTCTCTCTGGCGGTTCATCAATTTCAACGGTGAAATTTCCTCCTTCCTTTGCTATTCCATGAAAGTTGAGGTGATTTACATGCTTCAGGTCAATACGAATAGTCCCAGCCATCTTCGCCTTGTCAGTGATCGTTTTTCTATCTTCGATGTACTTGACTAGCCCTGGTTTGTGGGATTTGTCTACTTTCAAGGTATGCCGGAATGTGTTGATCTTCTCTAATATACTTTAGCGTGCAAGTTTTGGACAAAAGCAAACTTTCTTCTATCTCGAATTGAGTCATGACCAAGAAATCTAATTTGTACTCTGGTAATATCATAGACGTTCATGCCCACATTTATCCAAGTAAGTACCTGAAGGAGTTAGAGAAGAGAAAAGAGTTCCCTACTATTGAGATGGACTCTGCTCCAGGTCGTGGATACATTCGCTTTAGCGAAACGATCCGCGCACCTTTCTCAAACTCTTTCCATGATCTCGATGCTAGGATAAAAGAGATGGATCACTTTCAAGTTACCACCCAACTTCTGTCTGCGATAAATCCATGGACTGATTCTTTTCCATCGGTAGCACTAGCGGTTAGCTTTTCACGTCTGATCAACAACGAAATCGCGTCGATAGTATCGAAGTACAAAAATTCTAACAGATTCATTGGGCTTGCAACCCTCCCTCTTCTTTCACCAACAGATGCAGCAAAAGAGCTCGAAAGATCTATTGATGAACTTGGGCTTGTGGGTGCAATTCTCGGAACTAATGTATCAGGAACATATATTTCGGACGATCGGTTCCTTCCGGTCTTCGAAGTGGCGCAAAAGAAGAAGTGTTTGCTTTTCTTACACCCGACAGTACCTCTGGGAGCAGAACGGCTCAGAGAAAACGGTCTGATTCGCTCGTTAGGCTATGTTTTCGACTCTACTCTCTGCTTGGTCAAAATGGCTTATTCTGGACTGTTTGACAAATTCCCAAACCTGAAGATACTTTCAGCACATCTATCGGGCACGTTGCCGTTCGTGCAAGGACGAGTAGACACGGCGTGGAGAAACTTTGAAGAATCGAAAGGAAAACTCAGTGAACCTCCGAGTGAGAAAATCAAGCGAGTCCTGTATGCTGACACAATCTCTTACAACGCCAAAGCTCTTAGACTAGCCGCCGAATTTCTCGGCATTGAAAGGTTGATGTTCGGAACAGACTTTCCTTTTGAATGGGGAATGGACAGCGCCCGCAATAGTGTGGATGGAGCATTCGAGGATTGGGAGCAGAAGCTAGTCTATAGCGAGAACTATCATGCTTGCCAAAAGAGTCTAGCTTCCTGACTGAGAGATTGTTATTTCTGGGGAATGAGATAGAGTGTTGGAAATGGTGCAGTTTCGCTTAGTTTGTTCGACCAGCCTTTCGAACTTTCCTCTGTCCTGAAGTCTTGGGTCAAGTTTCACTTCCAAGTGGATTGATCTAAGGCTCTCGTATTCCTTTTCTCCTTTTGTTGCTGTCAATTTTATGTCTATTTTCGTCAAAGGTATGTTCATGGCTCTGGCGATTGGGAGCATTGTGCCAGTAAAGCAACCGGCAAGAGCAGAGAGCAAGGTCTCAGATGGCGTGGGACCGAGGTCTGTTCCCCTCTGATCCAGCGGAT
>DAHVAI010000036.1 GCA_027314685.1 Nitrososphaerota archaeon
AGCAAGATGACCAAGAAAGACTCGAAAAGTATAGCGACAGCGCGTAGAAAGGAAGTCTTGGAAGCCCTAAAGCAACTTGGGCAAAGGACGTATGACGATGTTGAAGGCGGACGATTTCCCGAGTTTGCATTTCCAAGCCGCTCTGTCAGCAACATTGTTTACGATGCAAAACTCAAACAGTATGTACTTGACAAAATCAACGTGAAGCGTTCCGCCGGTAATATCAAGCACATAAGACCATTCACGCAGCTCCTTTGGCTGGCTTATTTTGCAGACAAACTTGTCTCAGAAGGAAAAACTAGTACCCTTAGAGATGCATACTATTCTTCGCAGGCAGATGCAATGGAGTTTGTCGATCAAGCCGAATCAGACGAGATAATTACCGATCTTGAGACTGTTCTCACAAGAGCAAGAGAAGAGTTCAAAATTTATCCAGAGGAGCGGAGTGCAATTTTTGGAGATCTGACTATCGAATATACTGTGCCGCGTTACGAGGGGCGAAGACTCAATCTGAATTCTCACCCTGATGGCTATCTGATTGGGCCTTCACTGAGCACTGCAGAGTTTGTCGATACTTCGGCAGAGATGGTCATAGCTGTGGAAAAGGGAGGTATATTCACAAGGTTTGTCGAAGAACAAGTGGAAAAGAAATACAAAGCGATACTCGTCGATACCTCGGGACAAGCGCCTAGATCTACTAGGTATATGTTGAAGCGCCTAAACAAGGAGCTCAACCTTCCTGTCTATGTTATGACTGACGGAGACGTATATGGAGAGCACATTGCAATGGTAGTAATATCGGGCTCGGCCAATGCAGCTCACTTGCGCGACCTTACAGTTCCCACCGCAAAATGGATCGGGGTCTGGGCTTCTGATATTGTGAAGTACAAACTGCCTACGGACACGATGACGGAAGCTGATGTCAAAAGGGCGCAAGAATTGAAGAAGGATCCTCGATATCACGGAGGTGTCTGGCAGAGAGAGCTCGACATATTTTTGAAAATCAAGAGGAAAAGCGAGCTTGAAGCTTTTTCGAAGTACGGTCTTACATTCATTGTTACGAACTATCTCAAAGAGAAAATGGAAGAAGCAAAATCCATGTAGGATGCTCGGTCTATCTTAGACGGCTTTGATTCAAGAAAACGTTATTACTCCTTCGTTTCAAAACCAATTTCCATTCGAGTGTACTTGTCATGTCGAGAGCCTTGCGGACTTCGCGCGAAAGGATCAGCGCCCTTTTACGCGTGATTTCACTTGTTTGCATAGTGGTGGGAGGAGTTTTTGCTTATTACATTTCCCAAACAACCCTGATTCCTCAATTGGTGCCTGAATTCTATTTCATGGCAGGATTGTTGGTATTCACAGGTCTGATTGTTTTGATTGCCAAGTATGAGGACTAGTTTTCCTCGAATTTACTTGTGATCGAGCATGGCGAAGATCAGGGTCGCAATCTTTGGAATAGGCAACGTTGCTAGCGCCCTTGTTCAAGGAATCTACGCGAAAAAACTCCCTGGTCTATGGCATGCGAAGGTGGGTGGTCGCACATCCAATGACATTGAAGTGGTCGCGGCATACGACATCGACAATAGAAAGACAGGACTTCCATTGTCTGAAGCTCTGTTTCAAGAACCGAACGTGGGCGCTCGTTTCGTTGATGTGAAGCAGACAAAAATCAATGTTCAAACCGGAATCCTAAAGGATCCTCCTCCGGCAAACATTGCAGCTAACGTGGTATCGGAACAATCGATACTCGGAAGTCTCAAACGAATCAAGCCTGATATCGCTCTGAACCTTATTCCGTCTGGATTGCCAAAGACGTCGCTTGCTTACGCGTTAGAAAGCTTGCAAGCGGGCATAAGTTTTGTAAACTGTACGCCATCATTGGTGGCACAGAAAGCAGAAATTCAAAGAAAGTTTCGTAGTGCGAAGCTCGTGATAGCAGGTGATGACTTGATGAGCCAATTCGGCGGGACCGCGTTTCACAAAGGTATACTTGATTTCATTAACAGCAGAGGAATCAAGATAGAAAAGAGCTACCAACTTGATGTTGGAGGGGGAAATGAAACTTTGAATACCATTTCTGAGGATGTCAAAATGGAGAAGCGCGATATCAAGACAGAATCAATATCTGCTGAAGTACCCTACAAGTTTGCTACGGTCGCAGGTACTACCGATTATGTTGACTACATGAGAAACAACCGCACTAGCTACTTCTGGATTTCCGGGAAGGGAGCTTTTGATTCCGAGATTAGTATTGACGTATACCTTAGAACGAATGATGGAGCAAACGGCTTGAACGTTCTTCTGGACGTGATTAGAGCGGTTTCATACTCTATGAATCGCAAGTGGTACGGCAGTCCTGCCGAGATAAATGAGTATGGATTCAAGAAGTTGGTAAAGCAGGTTGCACTCCATCGCGCTCATGAAGAATTCAATAAAAAGTTCGTAAAATGACCCTCGTAGTAAGTTTAAAGCCTAGAAAATCTTGACAATTATCATATGACCCAGAAGAGAAAGAGCCGGGGAAGATCTAAGGGAGGAAAGGGGAGCTCCGGCACAGTGCAATGTAGCAATTGCGGAAGACAGGTTCCTATTGACAAGGCAAAGAAGATGACCTCGCGTGTAAGCTTGGTGGAACCAATGCTAGCAAGAGAGCTTCGCGCGGCAGGAGCCTATATTGCTGCTCCCAAGACGATTCGATACTATTGTGTA
>DAHVAI010000040.1 GCA_027314685.1 Nitrososphaerota archaeon
CACGCGAAAAGTTGGAAGTGGAATCTATACGTTATTTGAAGAAAACGCTCGAAGGGTACAAGACTCATCTCAGGTTTGCAGAGCACCCCTACGTCGAAGGCTTTGTGGATGGAGTCCGCGTCAACCTGGTACCTTGCTACAAAGTCGCCTCCGGAGAATGGAAAAGCGCTGCAGATAGATCCCCATACCATACAAAGTACGTGACTTCGAAGATGGATGAGAGATTGAGACTCGACACGCGTCTGCTCAAAAAATTCGTAAAGACAGCGAATGTTTACGGGGCAGAGGTGAAGGTGCAGGGATTCAGCGGTTACGTCTGCGAGGTACTTGTCATGAAGTATGGAGGTTTCGAAAACACACTCGCAGGACTGTCAAAGCTTGAACCAAACGAGGTACTTTCGCTGGAAGAGTATGACAAAGACCTTGCCGCTTCTTTCAAGAGTTATGCCGTGATACTGGATCCTGTTGACACCACTAGAAATCTCGGTGCTGCGATTTCTGCGCGCAACGTCGCAAAACTTGTCTTTCAATGCAGGCGATTTCTGGAAAAGCCTAGTCTTTCATTCTTCAAGGAGAAATCTGAGAGAGGAGCGCCGAACAAAAAGTTACTTTCTCGCACGCTCGTTGTGACTTTCGGTACAAACTGGAGGAGTCCAGATATACTTTGGGGACAGCTAAAGAAGAGCGCCGGAGGGATTGCAAACAAGCTTGAATCCTCTGGATTTCACGTATTGCGATATTGTGTTGCCTCTGATGAGTCTTCCAAGAGCGCCATTCTGTTTCTATTGCAGGATGTTACAATAGGAGATCTTCATGCAAGGAAAGGCCCAGAATACTTTAGGTCGGACGAAGTGAAGAACTACAATGGAAAGAACAGGAAGAAAGCTCTTCTTACATGGATTGGGGAAGAGGGTAGGGTAGAATCAGTCTTTCAAAGACAATTTACCGAAGCTTCGAAAATGCTTCACGATCTGCTAACAAAGAGGCTCCACTCATCAGGCGTTTCTGAAGAAATACGAAAGGAAATTGGAAGGGGTTTTCGAATCACTGCTGGCAACACAGTAAAGAAATACGGCTGGCTAGGATCGGCGCTCAATTCTCTTGATGTGGAGGAATGAATTTGCAGGCTGTGATTGAGAAAACCGTCCTTTCGCCATCTCAGCTGTCGAAAAAAGAACATGGTTCTGTGATCTGCTATCCCGGGACAAATCTGGACAGCTTTGAATCTCGATTGAATCAGCTTGAGAAGATCGGCGTGAGCAAACTTATCTTTGAGGGAGAATCGAAGGTTGGCAGGTTTGGGATAATCGGGCGAGGGTGTGTAAGCACTGTTGTGAAGGCACGTCTTAAGAGCCGCAAGGAGCTAGTCGCTCTTAAGATAAGGCGTGTCGATGCAAACAGGCCGGATATGAAGAGAGATTATGATCTTCAGACGCTCGCAAATTCTTTTGGTGTAGGACCTAGGGCTTTCGTCTTTTCTAATGATCTGTTTGCGATGGAGTACATTGACGCGGTCAAGTTAGGCAAGTGGTTTCAGAAGCTGCGGACGAGAACTTCGAAGCGCTACACGCGTGCGCTTATCCGCAACGCGCTTGAGCAGTGTTATCGACTTGACGCAAACGGCCTCGATCACGGAGAGCTGAGCAACCCGACAAAACATCTCTTGATTAGGAATCAAGCAAATCCACAGATAGTAATAATAGACTATGAGTCTGCAAGCACTGAAAGAAGAGTCTCAAACCTTACCGCCGTTGCTTCATTTTTCTTCCTGGGGGGATGGCAGAGCGAGAAGATAAAGAAGATACTTGGGTTTGATAAGCTTCCGAGAAAGCGGTTCATTGAAATCCTGAAACGATACAAGTCAGCTCCAAGTGAGGAAAACCTATCCCAAGTCTTGAGTCTAGTTCGATGCTGAAAGCATTAAATTCCGGTCAGCGAAGACAATTCAAGACCTTTCTGGGGTCGTCGTCCAGCTTGGAGTAATCTTTCAATTTCTTGCGTAGCGAATCTATTATGAATTAGAGCATGTGCAAAGTCTGAGAGAAAATTATAGGTTATATTCATTAGATAGTTCTTTAATGCTGCTAGGTCTGTTTGAGATAATCGAATTGCCATAGTCGAAAACTTTGGAATGTGAGTTTT
>DAHVAI010000059.1 GCA_027314685.1 Nitrososphaerota archaeon
AGCAAAATAGTACTTGTACACTCCTCGCCCGAAAAATGTGAAGAATAACAACATAGCAGCGAAACAATATAGAAGAGTATTCATACCGTTGAGGGGTGCGGCTGGCGAGAGGTTTGGACGGACAACTGTACTTAAATGACTTTTCAGTGTCGTGGACGGATTCTGTGATGCTACTCGATCCATCATCCATTTGAAAACCAAACCGACCATCCTGAAGTAATGAAAGAGCAGTTTAGGAAAATTGGCCAATCCAACGCCAGCCTGTATGATCAAGATGAGATATCCGATAACGAAAACGTAGTCAAGATAGTGGTAAGAAGCGAGGGCCAGAGATTGAAGATTAACGTATTTTATCAGCCCAAGGAAGGTTGTGAGACGCGTTGGTTGCGAAAGATCATAGGAAAACGTGGTAGGAAAGGAAGATCCCGCTCCAGGCGGGTTCCCAAATATCGGTAGTTGCAGCGACCAAAAATAGCTTTGTGGATTTTGAAACACGTACGGGGACGAGATTATCACGAGTGACGATATGTACAATGATATGAACGCAAAAGTCTTCCTCGTAAATCCTACGGTTTTCAACATGATTACTATCAGTACTGGAAAGACTATCACTGCAGTTTGTTTGAATCCAGTGGAAATTGCAAGTACAATTGAAGAGTAGAGCCACTTCTGTTTCATGAAGAAATATATCCCAAGCACCAGAAAGAATGTCGTCGGACCAGGATTCAACCACAAGAAATCGTTGTAAAAGAGGTTGATCGGATTAAAGACCCAAAAGAGGGAAAGCGCGAACGCATACTTGCTGTTTCCCGAGAACTCGAACTCCTTGGCTATCAAGTAAATCGGAATAACTGTAAGTGCGTCAAAGAGTACCAGCGATATTGCAGGGAACCATGCAAGAGGCTCGAGCGCGAATGCCGCGAGTGTGTAAAGAAACAGCGGAGGGTAGTTGTACACGATGGGAAGGTTGTATGCGCCGCTTCCAGAGAGGAACGGGTTGACAAGACACTTTAGGTAAAGGTCGCGATAGTCGGTGTACGCTTCTAAATACTGCCAAGGTGAAACGAAAAATGGAAAGCCAGAAGATCCACTGCAGCTAGACAGTTCGCCCCTTGTGGAGACAAGTCCAACAACGGCTACTCCAATCAAGAATAGCGCGAACTTGGCAGCAAGTGAGACAGCTAGAGAGAATTTTAGGCCGAAAAGCGTCCTTTCTGAATCCAACACGTCCCTCCGGAGCAGAGAATGGGTTTTAAGCGTATGATGTTTTGTGAGTCGTAGATTTGGTTGTATTCCGGATTGATCTTTGAATGGGCGATAGTTATTGCAATATCTGTCGCGTCCGCTATTGCTGCCCTGATCTCCATAGATATTCTGCCATCAAATTTGCCACAAAGCAATCACAGCGTTGAAAGTGGTTAATATTGAGTTCGGACTTCTCGTCAATCCAACTTTCAATCAGCTCAATCAATCTTGTCGAGTGGTTTGCAGCTTCAACAGCGTTAGTTATCCTGGTAACATTGGTCTACTTCTATATCCTAGGTAGGTCACCTCCACCGGAGAAAATCACACAAGCAAAGTTTGAGGGCTACCAAAGTTCTCTAGAAGTGCCTAATCTTCTCGTCTCCATCGAAGATACGATTAAATCTGGCGATTTCAAAACATCTATCGATCTCTCTACAAGAGCTGCCGCGTTAACGCTTGTAAATCTCCTTGCAAAATCGGGTGCAAATCTCGCGATCATGAACATTAGCGATCTGGCATACCTCGTTCAGTCCAGGTCACCTCAATCACCAGATATCACGCAGCATTTGTACAACTTGAACCTTCTCCATCTCAAAGTTGCGCAATCTCAGCTAGTAACGAAAGAGGAGGCAGAATGGGCGCTAAGTACAGTGAGATGGTTGCAACAGCTAAGTGAAACCGGGCATATCAGACTCTGACTTCTTGCGCTTGGCTCACAGGTCTACTGTAGCGATACAAGTGAACCATGAGCGCGAACAGCACCAACACACAACCCAAATCGAACATTGTCAGGTTAGGAAAATGCCTGATAGAATCGACCGCGGCAAGCCCGTTTAGTAGGACTTGAACCGCAAAGATGACCACAAGGACGATAGCAATCCACTTTGTAGAGATGAAGTCCACAGCTTGCGGTGGTTTCCTGCCTCTAGCCATCCCTCCAGATTTGTTAGCCATGTAGCGCAATACCGAGTAAGTTCCGACATAGCATAGCGCTGCAACAAGTAACATCGAGCCAAAAATCTGAACCGGATCTATGAAGAGCGCTTGAGTTGGCGTCAGAGCAGATTCGTTGATGTAAAAGCCCCAATACGTAGTAAGAAGAATCTGCGCAATACTCGAGATGCCCAGAGCGGTGAAGAAAGGCCTGTCCTTCCACGAGAATTTCTTGCTCTTGTCCACGAACGGAATGAGCAAGAACATCAGAATGAACAGACTAGGTATCAATATCCCCGCGATGAACTTTGGCATAAATGTCCTAAGGAATGCGTAGAGACTCGTCAGATACCATTCTGGAAGTGTGTAGCCTACGACAGCTGTTGGGGTGTATTGAATTCCGAGAGAAACAGGGTACAAACCACCGAGCAACAATACTGCCCCAGTGACTGCCGAAACAACCGGGACGTCGAATGTCAGTATCTTCGGAAAGTGCACGAGCATTAAAACGATCATAACTACAGGAATTATGAAAATATGCAATGCATAGAATCTTAGAATAAAGTCAGGGAAGCCTCTACCGAAGATAGTATGCACTATCTGCGGCCCCAGGGACGGGGTCGAGTAATTCAGTGATACACCTATGCTTACCGCAAGAACCGCGCGCGTGTTCAGAATGATATCGTAGCCAGTGAATGCTTCGAGTATCGTAATCGTCCCAAAAATGATTCCCGTGACCCAGATTATCTCGTTTCGAATTTTGAATCTGCCACTGAAATAATTGTAATACATGTGTGCGAGTGCCAAAAACACCATCGCGTTTGAAGCGTAGTAATGGGTGTTGCGAATGATTTCACCGTATGGAATTGTGTTGTTGATTAGCTGAACGCTATCCCAAGCGCCAGACAAGGTCGGAGTGTAGAATAGCAGCAAAAGAGCGCCAGTAACGCCTAAGATCAAGAAATTGAAGAACGTCAAAAACCCTAGGTATGGCAGCGGACTAGTGAATCTCTTTGGTACATTTAGTTTGTACGATAGCCATCCGGTCCTATCTAGTCGATCAAGAATCCAAGCATAGAGTTTCCTGATGAGATAGTCTATCCCTATCCTTTGCTGTTGCTCTTTGCTATTCTCTGTCAAATTAACTGTCCACTATCACGCAAACTAACATTTTTGACCACAGCCTATCTGACCTACAACTCCTGTAGCAGATATCGTCCCATCAGCTGCAATTTTCAAAGTGATTACCGGCAACTGATTGTTAGGTGGTGTCTGAAGCGATGCTGGGCCCTCGACAGCAAGTCCCGGCTCATTCGCCTGCGAAGTACCCGCTTTCCCTCCAGGTATGTACTGGCTCCCGTGACAGGGGCAGATGCCTCGATCGTCAATTGGAACGTAACTCCAGAGACACCAAAGATGTACGCAGACTCTGCTTAATGCCACGAACGAATCCCCAGATATTGGATCAACAGTCCCATATTGTCCGGCTGACCATCCTTTTGGAAGATGAATAATCACACATTGTCTGAAAGTATCATTATCTAAGTTCGGATTCCCTGTTCTTGGATATACGAATGTCGTCCAGCTATTGGGTGACGAGATTAACGAAGTCGTAGTCTTCAAAGTCGTACCAGTCTTGGCATCTTGGATAACCTGTGACGTGATAGAGCTCTGACCAACAGAACCTTGCAAGTACGGTCCTAGAGCAACAAATTGTCCCACAGCTACAATTCCGCCAAGAACGGCCAGGCCTTTAATGAAATTGCGTCGCGATATCTCTGCCTTGCTTTCTACTCTTTTTGGAGGTGTGGCCGGTTTTGAAACAGGGGAACTCTGAGTGGGCGCGGCTTCTGGTTTCGGTGCTACAGTTGCAGATGGTTGAGCTCCAACTGGACTACCCACCACAGGCCTACCAACTACTGGCTTTCCCACAGGCGTGCCAACCGCAGGTCTAACAGCTTGTGATGTTTGAGTTGGCTGTTGAGTGGCCGAAGATGTACTAGATTGAACATTTTGATTGGAAGTCTGTCCAATAGGAGTTCCAACCATCGGTCGTTTTCGCTGCAACGATGGTTGTGATGGTTGCTCTTGATTAGATTCAGTTTTCTTCTCGGCCGACTCGTTTTTTTCATCCTGACGCCCGTCGGACAAAGAAGACCTAGTTGACGACTGCTCGAAAGTTTGTATTTAAGTATTGAGAGACATTTTTGGTCTATGAAAAAATCTGAAACTACTCTTTCAAAAAAAATTCTGCGTTTGCAATTCTCCAAAACAAATCTGCTGTCACGCTTTGTGCAAAAATACATCTGATAATCCTTAAATGAATAATTCAGTTCGACATTATTGTACTTCTCTTGACTGCCGCTTCTCAAAAAACCAAATCTCTTCGAGCGGCAGGTCCCGTAATCATAGTAATTCTAATTGTTGCTGCAGCATTTCTTGGATACTACCAGATTTTCTATTATCCCACAGTTGCGCCGACTTCCACATCTACGACATCAACCACCACGACAGGTCCTCAGGAAAAAGTTGTTGTGATTACTATTCCACAAGGGGCTGAAAATCCAAGCACTCCGACTTCGCAGACATATCTTCCTAACGTCGCAACTGTATACATTGGCTACAATGCCACTGTAATGTGGGTGAATAACGATAGCGTGCCGCACACAGTTACTGCCAAAGCCGGTTCACCTGATCCAAATTTCAACAAGTTTGGACCAATCAGCCCGCCATACAACAATCTAAATTCCGGAGATAATGTGACATACACCTTCACAGTCCCTGGAGACTATCCATATTATTGCTCCTATCACAATTGGATGGGTGGTGAGATTATAGTGAAGAATGCTCCAGCAGGCCTCACATTAAACTCAACCACAACTAGCAGCTCGTAAACCTCCATACGAATCCAGCAGGGACTTTGCGAGGAGACGCGCAACTCGCACTGGTTCTGGCACAGCGCCTTGCAATGTGAATTTGTTCAGAAGTTTTGAAGATTCTACATCGCCAATCCCAGCAGACCTCACAAACACACTGTAGCCCGTGACGAGCTTCTGCCTAGTGGAATCGCCTAGTTTTTCCAAGAGCTTCAGTTTTTTATTTGCAGTCGCTTCCGGAAATTCGGCTTCAACATTCCTGTAAAGATCTGACTTTGCTTTGCGAAAGCTCAAAGCGACAACGGGAATTCTCAAATCTTTGTATATCTCTGTAATATCAAGCACGTTGTACAGACTGAGCACGCTTCCCGAAATCATGATAGCATTAATGTCGTTTCTGTGGAGCTTTTGAAAAAGCTTCAGCACTGATCGCGTAGCGTCGCTCCCTGAAACGGTCAATTGATTGATTGCAAATCCATCCAAGACGAGATCACTTCGCATAACTACTCCCACTAGCGTTGATTTTACCTCGTTTGCACGAAAGCTCTCTGCTACTCCGAGCGCTCGAATAGCCTTCTTTTCAAGATGAAGAGGCATCGCTTTTACAACATCACAAGCAGACTAAAACGGTTAGCTTCGACACGGTCGACAGATATGAATAAAGCGCCGAAATATCGACTGTGATTGGAGTTGGTATCTGGATGACAGTCAGAGTCACACTGGGTGAGTTGTCAAATCCATATATGACGGCCAGGATGTTTGTCAAGTTCGTTCAGTCCACTCGTGCGATACTGATTCCAAAGGATTTCAAGGGGGACACAGTCCTCATCATAGATGTGCAAGACTCCATCGGGATTTCCGAGAAAGTAAAGAAGATAAGAGCCGATCTGAAGTACGAGGTCCTCGCACAGTCTTTCGAAGATGTGTTACGACTAACTGACAAGGCAATCAAAGACAAGAAAGCATTTCTCTTAGAGTGACATTGGTCTCTTTAAGCGACATAATCTATGAAGCAATGTATTTTCAAAATATATCAGTCGAAGGATATTCGATTACTTCTAGGAAGATAACCCTCAATCAGTTTGCGGCAGAGTTCTATCCTATTTCTATGCGTTTTCCCTTAGAAAGCGCTTACAACTAGAAATTAAAGAAAAAGAGGTTTTGATGCTGCCAAGCACCAAACTGTTGGATGATCTGATTCTAGTTCGAGGAACCCATGTGGCTCCAGACGAACAGGAAGACGAGCATTACGACCGAACCTGCGAGTCCGGAGATAGCCGCGCCGATTATCTGTGCATTAGCTGCTCCGAAGAGAGCAACTATTCCAGTGATGAATGGAGCCCTCACCAGGTATGCCGCAAATCCCAAAGCGTATCCGAGAAGCCAGAAACCAAAAACTATTGGTCCACGACCCATTTGAGCTGTCATGGAGCTTTTGAAGCCCAACAGACTATAGAGCGAGTAAGTAAATATTTATTGACAAAGTATTAAACAAAGCTTCCTGTTGTTGAGAGATTTCACGCCTCGACGGAACACCACTTGCCCTGGCCTTCAAAGAATTGGACTCTAGTCACATGTAAGCTCTTTCTCAACTCTGAGAAGATCCAATTTGCAATGTTCTCAGAGGTGGGCCGCTCGAACTTCTCATTTAGATCCTTGTGATCAACTTGAGAGAGTACAGCCCAACACTTTTCCTCCATTTCCTTAAAGTCCATTATCATGCCGTCAGGTCTCATATCTCCATGGAGTTCTACCACAACTTTCGCGGTATGACCATGCCTGACCCCACATTTGGGATGACCTGGAAGAAGGTGACCATAATCCACGAAGAATTCCATTCCTAGTCCTGTTTTCAAGCGAACACTCTCTCTATCTCAGAAGTTGCGTTGTGCTTGTGAATCGATTCAAAAGATGTTGCACTGATTCTCACCTTTCCTTTAAAATTGAGATTCTTTGCTAGTCTGAAACAATCCCTCGAGACATCCTCCACAAATTTCGGATTCTTGAACATCTCCTCAACTACCGCAGCCTCGTCGTTGGTTTTTAGAACTGTATATGTTGGTGAACTGAAACTCTTTTCGCATATCTCAATTAGCTCTTCCAATCGAATCTCTTCATCGAAAGGCACCTCTACTTCAAGACATAGTTCAGCTCTTTGAACGTGTGCCTTACCATTTGTCGTTTCAAGACTGTGTGGGCATAGTGTATTT
>DAHVAI010000062.1 GCA_027314685.1 Nitrososphaerota archaeon
GCGCTATTTCTAGGTCTGTACCATAGAATGCGTTGTACCTGTGCTTTGTCACAACTAGCTCGTCCTCCTTCGGTTTCAACTCATTGACAAAATCCGCACCCCAACTGCCCTCACGCAACGCTGGTGTGCTAACGTAGATCCCATTCTGCCTTCTCGCTTTGTGCTCAAGCCAGACTTCCGAAAGGTACCAGTTCTCTTTTGAATTGTACAGGCTCCTCGTGAATATCACCGGAACACTGGTCGTTCTTGCCGCCGAGACCAGTCTTAAGAGTCGTGGCGTCATATCATGTATCATGGACGGATCTAACCCAACTGACGCGAAAGCCCCTGAGGAAGAGCAGTAGTCGTTCTGCATGTCGATTACTAGGAGAGCAGCGTTTTTCGGATCAACCTTCTGTTCCAGAGAGGTTAGCAATTCTGATATTCAACAGCTAATTTAAAGCTATTAGGGTTTTACTCGATGCGGGCCCGTGCGAGTTTCGATCACTAACGAGCTCCGAATAGCTCAGAAAGAGATGACAATTTGATCAACTCCTAAAAAACTCCTTCTAGACTAGCTTGAATGCAGACAATCAAGAAGCTCGGAACAAGATTTGTTAGCTCAGAACAGCTAGAATCACAAGGTTCTGTCAAAACAGAGCTGTTTCACCTGAAGGAAAAGCTCTGAAAAGCTTGCTTCGAATATGAACGAGCTTTGCATAGCAGAGAATAGCACGAATGCGGGAATGCATAGATGATTTGATCAATTTCCGAACTCCAATAGTCGTAAACGGTCGATCTCACCGAACCCTTTAAGACTCACAGAAGGGGGCTCTGTTTCGAGCAGAATTGAAATCATACCTCGTCGCGAGCGAGTTGGGACTGATACTGCTGGATGAAAAGAGAAAACCAATATCCAAATCCGAATTTTCCAAAAACGAGCGGGCCAAGAGCTTTCTGGATGCTTCCTCAGGACAGGTCTCCGAAACGGAACTATCTTGGTTAAAGGAGAAACTTTCGCTTGATGCAAGCGTATTATGCGAGCCTCAAATAGCCCGGGCTCTTCGCGTCACGTTCTCAGGGGCAGATGTGATTCCAGATCAAGAGCTTCGCGAGATAAAGAAGAACCAGATCGAGCTTCTAGTATCCTCCGGACTCGCAGCTTCGGCGCAGGAAGCCGAAGAAGCTATCAGGCAGATCTCAGTGGACATTTCAAACCTCCGGATCAAGGAAATGTCGTCGAATCCTGATCTCCAGGCAATGGAATCGGTTCAGGCACTAGATGAGGTCGACAAGACTGCGAACGTCATAAGCTCGCGGTTACGAGAATGGTATGGGTTGCATTTTCCTGAGCTCACATCAATCGTTGACGATAATATTTCACTTGCAAAGCTAATCATTACTTTCAAGTCAAGACAGAATTTTGACGCAAACCTCCTAGAGCAGATGGGTTACTCTAAAGCAAAGAGCAAGGCAATAGAGAGCTCTGCAACGGATTCCAGAGGAGCAGATCTAAGAGAAGAAGATCTCTCAAGGATAATCCAACTTGCCGAAGAGGCCCAACATCTTTTCTCGCTGCGTGACAAGCTTGCATCTCATGTCGAAAAGACAATGCGGCAGGTCGCGCCAAATCTGAGTGAAGTAGCTGGCGCGACCATAGGCGCGAGATTGATTGCAAGGGCAGGCGGTCTTGAGAAACTTGCGAGACTTCCAGCAAGCACCATACAGATCCTTGGCGCAGAAAAGGCGCTCTATCGTGCGCTAAAGAGTGGCGCTCGTCCTCCAAAGCACGGCATACTGTTCCAGCATGCTTCCGTCCACAGCGCTCCAAAGTGGCAAAGAGGCAAGGTCGCAAGGTCCGTAGCAGGGAAGATTGCCATCGCAGCAAGAGTCGACACCTACAGAGGGTCAAAGGACGAGTCCATTCTGAAATCTCTTCAGACTAGGCTTGATGAGATAAAGGAGAAGTACAAAGAAGCGCCAAAGGAAGAGAGGCCATTCACTCCCAAACCTCGGTTTGAAGGCAGAGCAGACAGGCGTGAAGGCAGGTTGAACAAACGGGGCAGAGACAAGAGAAAGCGCGGCCATGAGCGAAGATAGAGAAATCGCAACTCTATTTGACGGCGTCTATCAGATTTCTGATCCCAGAAACCCGAGCAAGAAGATACTTGCAACAAGGAACCTGACCCCAGGGAGTTCTGTTTATGGAGAGACTCTGGTCAAAAGAAGACTTGAAAACGAGGTCGTGGAATTTCGCTCTTGGGATCCATTTCGTAGCAAGCTTTCAGCTGCGATACTGAACGAATTGGAGAATTTTCCGTTTCGAAAGGGGACGTACTGCCTGTATCTTGGTGCTTCTACTGGAACCACTGTCTCTCATCTTTCTGATATCGTCGGAGGCAAAGGTAGGATATTCGGCGTCGAGATGGCGCCTCGGGTTGCAAGAGAATTTCTAGAGAACGTGGTGAAATACAGAAAGAATGTAATACCGATAGTCGAGGATGCAAAGCACCCCGAAAGATACTCCGGGGTTTACGGCGATATAAGCGTCGTCTACAGCGACGTTGCACAGCCAGACCAAACAGAAATAGCTGTCAGGAACTGCAAGGATTATCTGACCAAGGGCATGCTATTTTTGGTGGTCAAAGCAAGCAGCATCGACACGCTAAAGTCAAAGAAGCAAGTTTTTCAGGAGCAGGCGGAGATTGTTCAAAACTCTGGATTCAAGATGTTGGAGCTAATCGATCTTGAGCCTTTCGACAAGAATCACGCAATAATAGTGGCAGTTCGAATCTAGTTTGCATCAAGGGTCGAGGCAGTGACTCTTGATTCAGAATCCTTCATCCGTCTTATCGTCAACCAAGAGTGTCTTACAAAATCGGGAAAAGTTCTCGATCTTTCAAAACAGGCTTTAAGATACGACATTGTGTCGGAATCCGATGGATAACCACTACCGATATTTCCATGTACTTTCGAAAGCCGTGCAATCGTTGCATCTCGCGTTACCTTCGCAACGATAGAGGCTGCAGACACCACGACGTAATTTCTGTCAGCGTGATGTTCACTGGTAATCTTGTCAAAGAATGGATTGCGCTCCCCCAAAGTGAACGAATTCCCCAGTCTCAACGCAACGCTGTGACTTATCTCAAAACCGAATCTTTGCTGATTTGTGTCGCAGCAATCAACAAAGGCACGATCGAAGCTAATTTTGCTCAATAGCTTTGCCATAGCTTGTGCCTCCAAATAATTCAACCTGTGAAGCTTCTCGCCGCTCAACACTACACGGTCAATCGATGAAGGGTATATCTTTTCATATGAAACGGAATTCGATATATTTTTGATTTCTCGGAATAACTTGTTCCTTCTTGCCGGGCTCAGCAGTTTCGAATCTTTGACGCCTATCTTCCGCAGTCTCGAAAGGCTTTCTTCGCGCAAAGACACTGCAGCAACGACCAAAGGCCCAAGAACTGAGCCTCTTCCCGCCTCGTCGACTCCCGCGACAATCATTTCTTTCCTTTTGCAACGCTTGAGATGACTTGAATTATGTCT
>DAHVAI010000081.1 GCA_027314685.1 Nitrososphaerota archaeon
TTCGTGTTCAAAGACTCCATGACTATCGCGATCTTCTGCTCGATTGTCCATCTGCTCCTGTACGGCATGCTCTACAGTTCTCCTCCGCTCTGTCCCAAGTATGAAGCTTGGGGTGTTCTCCTTGTAGAGGGGGCCGCACCATGCATCCAATTCATCGTGTGATGCTTTGTCATCAAATTCAATGTCAAGAGATCTTAAACCATTTGCCAAAGCAGCAATGCCCTTTCCCTTCCTCGGGATATTCAGAATATCCTGAGCTGCGCCTGGATAACCTTCAAACACATTGTAACCTGATGAGCGGAGCAAATTGGCTATCTCAATACCTCTGGCGGTCAGCTTTCTCATAGGACCAAGAGTAATTGGGAAAAACTTCACGTGGCGCCTGGCTAACACACGATCGCATTCTCTAAAGTGTACATTCGATCTTGTTTCAAGACTCGTTCTTCCCTTTGGCATCGAAAGCGGAGCATCTATCACAATTATTGCAGGCGCATACTGGCGAACGTAATCGAGTATCTCTTCGTCGGTATGTCTGATTGTGTGTTCAGCCCTGCGCGTATTCTTTCCCATTACAGCCATTCCAGTTGACCTGTGGCTCACGCCTGCAAGATCTACACCAACACTTAGACCTGAGGTTTGCAAATTGTAAGGTACAATAACCCGGATGTAGAAAAAGGCTCGCGATCTACCTATTTCTTGTTCAATTTCCAAGCTAACTCGGAAGAGAGTTGCTCCCTAGTCTTACCAGTGGTATCGATTCCTTCGTTGCGGCAGGCGACCACTAGAGGATCTGTAGGAGATAGTTCCTTTGCTTGAGGAGTTACCACGGGCGATATGGCAGCTCGAACTGGAGGTGCGGTCGCACTCGTGATTTCGTTGGAGATACCTTTCCATCCACTCTCGAATTCTCTCCTAGCTTGGCCTATTGCCCTTGCAAACTGGGGAATCTTGTTGCTCCCAAAAAGGAAGATGACTGCAGCCAGAATGAGAACCCAAACAACCGGATCGTCAAGCGCCATTGTCTCATTGCGCCAAGCCTAACGCGGTCGTTTCCGGTATATTAGCTCTAGGTAAGCTTTTCCACACATCTAACGATAGCTCATTAAGCGATGAACTCCGATCGATTTGCCGCCGGTTAGTGACTAGATGAGCCAAGCAATTACATTAAGTGGGAAAACATGTCTTGTCACCGGGGCAAACTCGGGAATCGGCTTTGTGATCTCGAGGGAACTCGCTAGGCTCGGCGGCCATGTTGTCATGGTTTGTAGAGACAGCTCTAAAGGCATTGAGGCATTGGACGAGATAAAGCAAGCAACCAACAGTCAGTCAGTCGAGCTCATGATTGCAGATCTCGCCTCTCTCAACTCTGTAAGAAAATTAGTACAGGACTTCAAGCTAACCAATGACAGACTCCACATCATGGTGAATAACGCGGGGTTGATACTAGGTAAAAGAATCACGACTGTTGACGGACTGGAGTCGACGTTCCAGATAAACTACCTTTCGCACTTTTTGTTGACAAATCTTTTGCTAGATGTCATTAGAGCATCGGCACCATCACGAATAGTGAATGTAACTTCGACTGCGCATTTCGGAGGAAAAATCGACTTTGGAGATTTGCAGGAAGAAAATGGATATGGGGCCATGAAGTCCTACAGTCAATCAAAACTTGCTCAGGTGTTGTTCACACACGAACTATCCGAGAAACTGAAAGGGACCGGTGTAACTGTGAACTGCGTACATCCGGGAGTTGTCAGGACCCGATGGGGCACTGAAGGAGGAACTCTCGGTATCGGAATAAGGCTGGCAAGACCTTTCATGATCACCGCTGAGAAGGGAGCCGAAACGCCGATTTATGTGGCGACCTCGCCGGAGCTTGAAGGTATCAGTGGCAAGTATTTTGCCAAGAAAAGAATCGAGGAATCATCAAGAGAATCTAGTAACTCAGAAGAGGCCAAAAAACTGTGGGAAATTAGCTTGAAACTTTCTGATCTCTAGTGATGCCCAGAAAGTCGCTGTTAGCCTACAATTTTTGTTATCTGATTAGCAATTCCGTTTTCTACGTGCGTAGTCCAGAGAACTTCTGGGACGTCAATCGCTAGGAACAGGGTGGAAAGAAGGAGGATTTCGACCGCGGCAACTCCGATGTTCTGAACCCACTTGCCAATTCCAATGTGGACCGAGAAGTCATCAGGCTGGCCAGTTATGAGTATTGTAAAAGCTCTGTCAGCCACGAAGATGTCTCGCAAAATACCTGCTTTCTGCGCTTGGATGATATTTCCTAATGGTGCAGCCCTTGCCTGGACTTTGTAACCGTCAATTTGGAGCTGCGTCTGAATTTGTTGTGATAACTGTGCAAGGTCCTTGCTCTTTCCTTGGAACCTGAGAATTTTTTCAAATACCATTTTGATTCAATGATTTATTATCAAGTTCCGTAGTTAAGCATTGTTGGAGTCTAAGCACTTTAGACACTTCTAGCCTTGTTAATCGAAAGTAGACCTTTCAGCAAAATTTTGTGTTTCTCCTCGTCAATGTCCATCGACTTGAGCAATAGCTTTAGGGCGGGGTCAACTCCACGAAGCTTTATCGGAGCCTCGGTCGCACTCTCCTCGCCCCGAATCATTGCCTCGATCTGAGCGATTTCCTGTTCAAGCATGATTCGGTCCGACTTCATAGTGTTAGGCATCGACAAGAGAAAAGAGACGATTTCTGCATGCCTGATGCTATCTGAGGCTATTTGTCTGAAGATAGTTCTTGCGACTTCGTCCGTTGTGCTCACAGCCAGTGCCATGTTTCTTTGGGCTGCGAGCTGCTCCTCTTCGAGCCTATTTAGAAGGGTCTGGGTGAGAGCAGAGTCAGAATTCGATGGTTTTTTTGGCGCCTGCATTTCTTCGCGCTTGGGGGATGAAATAACCCTCATTATACGATACGTCGCATCGAGAATGAGCGGAAAAGTGTCTTTCTGAAATTCCGTATTGCTGGAACTCGATCCAGCGGATCTTTTCCCAAGATGATCGAGCAAGTTGTCGATTACAATACGGGCACTCTGCTCAGATTCAATTATTTTCGAAAGCTCATGACCGCGACGATCTTTAGAGTACATGGTAACAGCGGCTGCGCTAGTTCCCAAAATGATCGCAATCTCTTTTTGCGAATAACCTCGCCTCACTAGTTCTCTGGCTAGGATCGCCCTAACGCCGCTCAGAACGTTGTCAATGCCGAATGCATGCGCCAAATATATCGAGCAAACGTTTTCACTTGGAGATTAATCACACTTTTCATATCTCCTAACATTATCAAATGAGTTAATTCACAGTGTAATGTAGTAGAAATACGATTAACGCTGTAAATCATAAATATGTCGTATGTAATATTCTTAAAAGAATCTGTTGTTTACGCTGGCTGAGACTCTTCTCTTTTCGAGTATCATGGGTCTTTCGATTTTTCTTTCGCTTCCCGTGATCATGCACCGAAGAGCTGGGGAGATGACTACCCGACTCTTGACCGCGGTAGCGATAGGCATCTTGGTGTTTCTGTTGGGTGATATCTTCTCCAATGTCTCTCAGTCTCTTTACAACGGGTCGCTTTACGGCTACGGATCCTCTCCGATAAATGATCTGTTGTTTACTATCGCCCTTGTTGCTGGCTTCCTGCTACTTTACTACGCAGGAGACAGCGCAAAACAGGGTCTATCTCCGTACCAGCTTGGATTGATGATCTCACTTGGAATGGGTTTCCAGAACTTGACGGAAGGTCTTGTCTTCGGCGCTCTCGGGGTAAAATTCGGGTTGACAGGAGCTGCGTTGGCGGTACTCGTCGGCTTTATTCTGCAGAACATTACAGAGGGATTTCCAATAGCATCGCCGTTTCTGGGAAAGATTAGAGGTAAGATTCGAACAATCGTGCCGCTTTTTCTAATCGGAGGCATACCGGCTATTATCGGAGGAGGTATTGGATTTTACTACAATTCAATACAATTTGATCTGATTTTTGACGGAATTGCAATAGGTTGCATACTCTATGCGATACTCCCTATGATGAGAATGCTATTCAGGGAGGCAGATCATAAAATACAGAGAATCGGATACCTTGGTATCTTCCTAGGATTTATCTTGGGGTTCTTAGTTAACCTAGCGTAGCTTGATCTTCAAACTTTTTGCGATAGGACGACAAGCGCAAATCTTGGCGTGCTCTATATGCCACTTGCGCCTCTGTTCGATTATCGGGTTTTGGGCATCCGGTTCTTCTTATGCCGTGCAGAGTTGATAGTCATTCTGCAATCCCTATTACGTCACTTGCGATCTGGGTGTTTCCAGGAAACTGATCGCTTCCTGAACGCCTCAATATCTTTCTCGGTGTTGGCACAATGCTTGTAATGTATCACGACCTCTCTCAACGCCTCCTCTATTGGTGTGGGCGCGCCTGGTACCTGCGCGTCAAGCTGAGTCCTTATTTCCACCAATGGCTGCCAGATGTCTACTGGAATGTGCAGCGGAACACTGCCCTTGCTAGCTTTCATGCGTAATGTTCAGAACAAAGCCGAATTTAAAGATCAGATACAATTTTCTAATTTAAGAATCGGCTACTGAGCTTATCTAGTTGGGGTACTAATTTATTGACATGAGCCAATCCAAATCCGGTTTTTCGCTGAAAACTATACTGGTCAGCACTGATGGCTCTGAGAATGCAAAGAGGGCTGTCGAGGCAGCATGCATGCAAAGCAGAACGGGTCAGAATTGTTGATTGTTCATGTCATATCCGAGGCGCTACCTGCGCAATACGCTCCCATTGGCAGACTATACTTCTTATTTCAACTCGATCGAGCAGAAGGGAAAAGAGCTCGTAGATGCTATCGTGAGCGATGCTCGGAAAGATGGTGTCAACGCAAATGGTGAGGTGCTTAGAACGATTTCCTCAACTGTTGAAGCAATCTTGGAAGCATCAGACAGACATCACGCCAATCTGATTGATGTTGGACAGGGGCTTTGGTGGATTCAAGAAGTTGCTCCTTGGGAGCGTCTCTACAGGAATAGTTTCGCATGCCAATTGCTCTGTCTTGGTAGTGCGCTAGCTCTTACTCTGCTTCTGTTCGCTTGCTTCCCTTGATCGTTACGACGTACCCGTAGTTTGCTTGTTCTTTCTGGACTACGATGTTGCTGTAGTCCTTCTGGAGTAGCAAAAATCTATACTTCTCAGGATCGACTCTATTTGCTCTAATTTCAGCAGCCAGTTTGTCAATTAGTCGCTGATTTACTTGCTTTATGTGCTTTCGCTGCTTTGAGATTTCATTACTATGCTTGTTATAGTAACCATTTACCAATGCGGTCAGCCGCCTATCCAGATAGAAGTATGCACCAAAGCCTATCAGATAGACAGCGATGAAGACTATTGCAAAGAATACAATGGTGTATCGGCCGAGGAAATTTAGCGTACCCAGTCCGGACCCGATGATGTATGCGGTGAAAACTACTAGTCCTGCAAACAAGAGAAATTGTTTCAGGACTCCCAATATCCTCGAGAGCCTAGTTATTTGGGTCGAAGAAGAAGGAACCCGTGCAATGTCCCAGATATCGGCCTCAATCTCCTTCCATGCCGCCGAGATATCATGATCTTCCGAATATTTTCCTGCCATTCTCTTGATCCGCAATGGGTCAACTGGTGACATTGCGGAATATGCATCGAGCCAAGTCAGGAGCTTCATAAGGTCTCCCAAGTTGACGGATTTTGACACTGGAAATCTCTGAAACTTGAGCAATTAGGCTTCTTTAGCTTGTCTTTGCATTCCGGATCATCTCGTGGAGCCCAACGTAATCTTCTCTGTTCATGACTCCTCTGAGCTTCTCGCCCCTTATGTATCTCCAGATATTGTCCAGCGCAAATCCGGTAGCAATTTCCCTCTCTTCGGGAACGTAGCCAGAAACGTGAGGTGTCCCGAGGAAATTCGGGAGCTCGAAGAACTGGAGTTGCTGGACGAATTTCTCTCCGGGTTTCGGGTAATGCCACCACACGTCCAGTCCGCACTTAAATTCTGGATTCTCTAACAAATGATGGTACAGGGCGCTCTCGTCTATCAAGTAACCCCTGCCCACATTCACTAGAATGCAGCTCCTCTTCATCAAACAAAGCCTCCTCTTGTCAATGACGTGAAACGTGTTGATGTTTAGAGGAAGAGAAAGCACGACTACGTCGGATATCTTGAGTACCGAATCTATTCCTGATTGTCCATACATTTTGTCGAATGTGGGGACAGGTTTGCCTGATGTATTCACGCCAATCGTTTTCATGCCAAGACTTTTTGCTAGTCTCGCTACTTCTTTTCCGATCCCACCTGCGCCAATTATCCCAATTGTCTTGCCTTTGAGCAAGATAGAATCGCGATAATCAGCCTCTCCATTTTTCAATCTCTCGTTCCTCAGGTTCAAATGCTTGGCTAGGCAAAGTATCATTCCCAGCGTGAATTCACCCATGGGGAGAGAGTATGCACCGATGTTTCCACAGAATACAACGTCTCGGGGTATTGAGCTGAAATTGACAGAGTCCGCTCCTGCTCTCAAACTCTGTATCACCCTGAGCTTAGGCATATCAACCGCCTTCGCGATCAATTCTTTTCCATTCGGTCCCACGATGTCGACCAGCATTATCTCGACTCGCCCGAGCTCGTTGGGCTTGATCGCTTCATGATTTTTTATAAGATAATCTTGACCAATGTCGTTTCTTAGCCGCCGTTTCAAAGTTGTAGACAGCTCGCAATTGGTCGCAATGATTCTTTGTATCATTAGTTCACTCTTCCTCTTGCATGTATTCAAGTAGGCGCTTTGCAACAATTTTGGCATCTTCTTCGGACTGGAACTCCCAGACCACCAGTTTGCTATTGGGTGTGGGACGAAAGCCGAGCTCCCTCGGATTATCCAGGTCTGTCACTATGGTACCGCTCTTAATCTCGCCAAGCTTCTTGTTTAGATGGGAGGCTTCGACCGGATCTTTCCTTAGGTACAGCGAAATGGTGACTGGTTTTTGGGATCGCCTTAGAAAGAACATGTCGTAGCCTGCTGCCAACAGTATGAACACAGCAAGTGCAACATAGCCGCCTGGAGGTGCAAGAATCGAGAAGACTATTCCAAGACCCACCAGCGATAACGCGATCAGATGTATGTGCTTTAGGGAAGCGTTCCCGACGCCCTCGAAATCCACAACTTCTGGATACTCTGAGAAATCTCTGGACTGCGACATATTGCGCGGTTAGGCCAGCGATAATTCACGCAAATTATGGTTTTAACTGTTGGGAAAGTCAGGGACAGCTTGCTGGATTTCCCAAAAGAAAAGCGATCGAGTTGCAAAAGCAGTTGAATGGGTAATCAACTACGGCGTGAAAATTAGTTCGACTATCCAAAAGGTAGTTTTGGAGAAACTGACAGAGCTAACTTTATTGACCCATTATCCTTTGGATTTTCAGATGCGAACTCCAGTACTTTCAGAAATTCAATCAAAGATTCTTCTTGCACTTTTGCTCCGTTCAAAGGTCCCATCCGCCGAAGTTCTGAAAGCAGTGGGAATAAGCGGATCAACTTGGAACAAGGAGAAGATGCTATTGCAAAACACTGGATTGATTGAAGGTCAAATCACCAGAGGTCTTGCAGAAAGCGGCATCGTGAGAAAAATGGAATTCAAGCTGACTGAGAAGGGACGCAGGGTTGCTCAAAGCCTGCTCGCAATCTCATCACTCATGGGAGACGAGTCCTTTGAGACAGAGCGACTGGAAAATGTTCTAGAGCTTATCGTAAAAGCTTAGAAAAAGCGCCTCTGTTTCGATGGCTATGCGTCTTCGTCCTGCGAGAACAGCTTGATCCTAGATACTCAAACTCCAGAGAGCTTGAAACACGTTGTTCTGTCTTTCCGCCCGCCATAGCGATGGACTATAGTGAGTTTACTGGGAAACTGTGCAGTATTTGCATGATGGCAATTTGAATATTGCAAAGAATTGCACTGGAATTTGGAATAGAATTGTAACGAAGTTTGGAATCAGGTAAAATATACTGATAAAAGTCACTGTTAGCCAACCAGACTAGGTATACGCGAAAAAAGGGATATTATTGCAAAAAAGATACCTTGACTCTTTTGGCAAGGGCGCATTCGCAGGTATGATTTGCCTTGGGTTTCTGTTCATTCTGCGACTGGGAGGTCTGGCCCCATTTCCACCCGATGCGGCCTTCCAAGAATTTCTCAAGATCATTCCCGCGAACGTGCAGGAACCATCGGTTCAGCTGCTAGGAAGCTTCGCAGGAGAGCTGGGCTTGATCATAGCTACAATCATCGCACTGGTTGTTTACGGGGCTTTTGGGATGATCTACGAGAGTTGGTTTGCAAAACTTGTCTTGACAGGAGTTGCCAGGCTGGAACGATTTCTGGTGTACTCCTTGCTACCGTTTCTATTCTTTGGACTAGTAGTTTTTCCAGCAAGCGGAGTTTCTATTTTCGGAATCGCTTCTAGCTTCGGAACCTCTGCGAAGGTTTGGCTGTTTCCCATTTCTCTATTGTTTGCAAACGCCTTTTTCGGACTGATGCTCTATTGGCAGTATCCCAACACGAGCCAGCCACAAAAGAGTAGGACGATCAGGCCTATGGCAAGTCAAGAGTCCAGAACAATTGCCCGAAGAACGTTTGTGGAAAAGGGAGTTCTCACTGTCGGGGCGCTAGCTCTTCTAGCAACAGGAATAGACGGTCTGTTGACAGTCCGGGGAGGAGGTTCAGCGGCAGGCAACCTTGGCGGAACTCCGATAGACACCTCAAACGAGCCGCAAATCTTCAAAGATCCTAGACTCGCGCCCCTTGTGGATTCTGAAGTGACCTCGAACGCAAACTTTTACCAAGTTGACATCGATGTTTTCACGCCTTCGGTCAATGTGTCGGATTGGTCTCTTCAAGTCGGAGGATTAGTTAAAAACCCAAAGACTTACTCCCTTTCTGACTTACTTGACCTTCCAAAGACAACGGAATACAACACCTTCGAATGTGTGAGCAACAACGTGAACGGAGGTTTGATCAGCACTGCAGAGTGGGGCGGAGTTAGGTTAGTGGATCTCTTCTCTGACTTGGGAGGACTATCTAGCGGGGCAGAATACGTGGTGTTTTACTCGGTAGATGGTTACAGCGTTGGGATCCCAATCGCAAAAGCTCAGATGCCTGACAGCATGATCGCTTACGAGATGAATTCTGTTTCGCTGCCTCAAAATCACGGATATCCATTACGCGCAGTTATTCCAGGGCTTTACGGCATGATGAGTGCGAAGTGGATCAGGAAAATACAGATCGTTAATGCAGCGTACATGGGTTACTGGCAAACGCGAGGATGGAGCGATGTCGGCACGGTGCAAACACTCGCATTCATTACGACCCCATCCGGCGGTTCGTCACAGAGTCTTTCACAAAACGCTGGAACAGCAATCGTGGGAGGCTACGCGTACGCGGGAGATCGAGGGATTTCCAAAGTCGAAGTGAGCCTAGACGGTGGAAAAACCTGGCAGGAAGCTACCTTGAAACCACCGATAGTGAATGATACATGGACGTTGTGGGCGTACGAATGGACTCCGATCGGGACCGGGGCTGTTGATGTCTATGCGAGAGCGACCGATGGTACCGGAGCCGTACAAACCTCAGTTGAGGCGCCCAATTTCCCTAATGGTGCTACTGGTTACGCCTCGGCATCTGTAATTTTGACCAAATAGGTCAGACCTCTATCTCGCGAGACTCGGCCGAGTCTCTTCTCCTCACGAAAAACATTGACCCAAGAGCAACAAGAAGCGAAATAACAGCAAGTATTGCCAATGTGCCGAACATCCTCGTTTGATGCCCTGAACTTGCCAAAGCGTTTGGCTCGAAGGCAAATAGCGGACTAGTATTCGCAGAAATCAATGCGGTTGCGGAAGAGGCCACCATCGTGGTAGTCTCAGTTACAGACTGAGATGGCGTACCGTTTACGTAGTACGAATTTGGGTTGGATGGAGCGACCGCCACAGTAGTCGATGAAACAGTGGATGTAACCTCGTTTTGCTGTGAAGAGCCGTATGTGTTGGAAGGGCCAGCAGCAGGGACCTGTGAGTTATCAGACAAGAATGGACCTGCCGAGGAGAGCAGAAACAACAAGGCGATGGCACACACTACACCCAATCCAGCAGTTGCAATTGGCTTTTCCAGTATTCTCAACGCATATTCACACTACAGTCCATTAGATAATTCTAATCCTCAGAACAGCTGTATTTGGTCAGAACGGCCGCCTTTTCCATGTTCTAATTGTCTCAAACCAGGCGAAAATACAGGCAAAAGCGCCAAAGGCCAATGCGAATGGGTTCAATGCGGAGTGGAAGATTACGAGGTAGCCCAATAGCAATGTCGTAAAGAAGACCGCGTAGAAGGTGAAACGTGGAACGAGGAGTTTGCCAATCTGGGTGAACGCTTGCAGCACGTTCACGTTTACACTCTTCACCACTCTGTACTCTCCATACTCATCCTTTTCAATCAGACCCATTCGAATGAGTCTGTCCAGATGGTGATAGGCAACGCTGGGGCTTGACAAACTGAGAGCTCTTTGAAGCTCTCTGACTCCGACTGATTTTGGCCCCTTTAGTATGAAAAGATATACCTGAAGCGTCCTACCCTTTAGCTCGGAATTGGCGTCAAGACCCGAAGGAGACCTGTCTTTCTTCTCCGGAGTTCCATCAGGCGGGTTCATCGCTGTGCTTCTTTCCATTCCGAAAGCTGGAATATTATGAATTCCGTACTGATATGCTTGGACCTTGCAAAGCATAAATAGCAAATACCAAAGCTGCTTGCTACGAGCATTATAAATGGCAAAAGACAGAGCTGTTGGCGCTGCTTTGGTCGCAGGAGCGGTCGTCGGTGTTTTGATTTACGGCTTTTTGATGTTCTATCCTCCATTGGGGGACCACATCCACCTCATAGTGCTCGAGATCACTGCATTCGTCGCGGTGCTTGCGATTCTTGGGATCCTTGGATGGATTGGCTATGTAATGGCGACAACTCCGCCACCTATGCCTTTGGAGCAGGAGCCAGCTTCTGGAACCGAGAACAAGGAAGCAAGTACTCAAACTAGCGAGAAGAAGGATTGAATCTACGCGAGCCA
>DAHVAI010000084.1 GCA_027314685.1 Nitrososphaerota archaeon
TGATTCTCAGTCCAAGGTGTTCGGAGGTGTAGTTTACGAGTGTGTGCGATGCGGAACGAAGGTGAGTGCCGACGAACTCGCCCAACTCCCAGAAATTAAATGCATCTGCGGTTATCGAGTTTTGAAAAAGGCTAGACCGCCTGTTGTAAAACAGGTAAAGGCGATCTAGTAAGAAACTCGGACGTTTTCGTTGATCAACGTATCTGAAACGTTTGGCCACTAGTCGATTTAATTAGTCGAAGGAAGCTTTCTTGATTTTCAATGAAAACCAACCTGCCCACTGGTATTGAAGGCTACGGCGCCTACATACCGACAAACCGCCTACCCACCACGGAAATTGCGAGAATATGGCACGGTGGGGGAGCTGGTCCCAATCGAGAAAAAGCTGTAGCAGCAATGGACGAAGATACGACCACTATGGCAGTCGAAGCTTCGAGGATTGCGACGCATATGGCTGGAGTGAGCGATGATCTGGGAGCTGTTTTCGTAGGCACAGAATCCAAAGTCTACGCCGTCAAACCCACCAGCACTATAGTTGCGCAGGCTCTTGGTTGCCATAACGCCCTAGCTGCCGATTTCGAGTTTGCATGCAAGGCCGGGACCGAAGCAATCCAAGTTATCAGCGGCTTAGTGGGATCTGGCATGATTCAACACGGCCTGGCTGCTGGTGTCGACACAGCCCAAGGTAGACCCGGCGACGACCTTGAGTACACCGCGGCAAGCGGAGGGGCTGCCTTCGTACTTGGAAGAAGTGGTCCGAATACTGTTGCGACTATCAAGGGCAGTTTCTCTTACATTTCGGACACTGGTGATTTTTGGCGGAGGCAGGGAGAAAAATACCCGAGGCATCTTTCCAGATTTACAGGAGAACCAGCATATTTTCACCACGTGGAAACTGCTGTGAAGAGTTTGTTTTTGGAATTCAACGTAAGGGCGACGGATTTTCAGTATGCAGTTTTTCACCAGCCAAACCCCAGATTTCCAATAGAGGCTGCGACTCGGCTCGGTTTCACGATGAAACAGATCGAGGTAGGTCTATTGAATCCTGTAATTGGTAATACCTATTCGGCTAGTTCTCCGCTAGGTCTAGCTGCGGTGCTTGATGTGGCACATCCGGGAGACAAAATCCTTGTCGCCTCGTTCGGTTCAGGAGCTGGAAGCGACGCATTCATAATTGAAGCCCAACAGGCACTTCCAATGAAGCGCAAACTAGGAACTCCAGTCAGAGACCTGATAGAGAACGCAACCAGAATAGATTATGCATTTTACAGCAAGTATAGAGAGAAGCTTAGACGATGATTGGTCGGTTACCGGGCGACGTATGACTCTGGTCAATCATCATAGTACATTGGAGAGAAGAATTTATTGACAGGGCACATAGCAAGCATTGGTTTCGCCAAGGTTGGAGATCACTGGTCGCAATCAATCTCCGAACTTGCGTTCTCCGCTTGCAAGAACATTTTGAATAAAAATATCAAACCCGATGCCTTGATCGTATCTAATGCTCTTTCTGAGCTATCATCTCAATCTAACATCGGCCCTTTAGTAGCAGACGCTTTGGGTCTAGAAGGAATCGAAGCATTCAAGATAGAATCCTCTGGAGCCTCAGGGGCTGCGGCAGTGCATGTTGCTAATAGTTTGATCTCATCAGGGCAACTCGACGCGGTTCTTGTTGTTGGCGTTGAGAAAATGCGAGACCTAGATCCCACAAAGCTCGTAATGGCACAAGGTATGTCCGAAAACGCTGAATATTCGCAATTTTTTGGTATATCCTTTGCAGGATTAAATGCCCTATTGGCTAGATTGTACATGCAAGAGTATGACGTCACTCGAGATGAACTATCTGCTTTCCCTGTCTTAGCTCATAGAAACTCCGCCACTGCGGGACATGCTCAATTCAAGAGAAAATTCAGTTTGGAGGAAGTTTCTCGGTCAGAGCTCATAGCCGATCCTCTCAGGACGCTAGACTGCGCTCCGGTAGGCGATGGGGCCGCAGCTCTTTTACTGGTAAGTGATAATCTTGCAACGCGCTCGGAAAAGGCCGTGAAGATAGCTGCTAGCGAAGCCTCATCATGCAGGATTAGCTTCTTTGAGAGAGAGGACATGTTCAAATTCAGTTCAACAGAGAATGCCTCGAAGAAAGCGCTAAGGAAATCTAACCTTACAATAGAAGATATGGACTTCTTCGAGATTCAAGATTCGTATTCGATTCTTGCGGCTTTGTCTGTGGAGGGATTGGGCTTGTCAAAATCTGGAGAGGCTTGCCGCGAGGCAATCTCGGGAAAGTTCGACCTCGGAGGGAAGAAGCCACTCTCTACTTTTGGAGGAATGAAAGCTCGCGGATATCCGGTTGGGGCAGCTGGCGTGTATCAAATATGCGAAGCTTTTCTTCAACTTACTGGTGGAGCGGGTCCAAATCAAGTAAAGAATGCTAAGAGATGCCTAGTCCACGCAATGTCTGGAATAGATAGCTCGTCTTTCGTTCATGTTCTGGAGGCGGGTAGGTAATGTCAGTTCCCTATTGGAGAATGCGTGATAGGTACTACAACCTGCTCGGGAACAAATGCTCCGACTGCGGAAAGGAATACTTCCCCTCCCTTAGTATCTGTCGCGAGTGTAGGTCAACGAATTTGAAAGATCATAGGATGCCAAGAGGAGGAAAGCTTCTCAGTTATACAATGCAGAAGGAAACACTACCCGGATTTGAAGATCAAGAGCCCATGATGTTTGGATTAGTCGAGTTGGAGAACGGTGTTAATCTCGTTGCCCAGATAGTGGATGCTTCCTACGAGACACTTAAACCAGGTCAGAAATTGCGTATTGTATTCCGAAGAGTGAAGAGCGATGGCGAGTCCGGTCAAATTTATTACGGCTACAAGTTCGCGCCGCTTCTCCAAAGATCGGCCTCTGAGTAACATAGTTATACGGATTGCACGCATTTCAGAAAACTGCGACCATTGGAGTTTCTAAACCATGCACGAAGACCAAGTAGAACAAACAAGACGTGCAAACTACGATGAAATTTTGCGCCTAGCTCTTGAAAGAGGATTCTTCTTTCCTTCGGCTGAAATTTACAACGACGCGCCAGCGGGTTTCTGGGAATATGGACCAACTGGCCTTCTAATGAGGAACAACTTTGTGAGACAGTGGCGAAAGAGCCTTGTCCGCCGAGATGACATGCTAGAAATCGATGGGTCAGTTATTCTGCCAAAAGTTGTGTTCGAAGCCTCTGGACATCTCTCAAGCCTTGTCGATCCAATAGTTCAGTGCACCAAATGTGGGACAAGAATTCGCGCAGACAAGTATGTTTCGGAAAAGACTGGGTTACAAATCGACGAACGGCTATCTGCCGAAGAATTTCAATCTCTGATTACAAAACACAATCTTCACTGCCCAAAGTGTGGCGGTAACTTCGGGACCCCGACAAAGTTCAATATGATGTTTCGGGTGGGAGTAGGTGCCGAAGATGTTGACGCATATCTGCGTCCAGAAACTGCCCAGAGTATCTTTGTGGATTTCCAAAGGCTATCGAAGACCATGAGAATGAAACTGCCTAAAGGAGTCGCTCAAGTTGGTCGAAGTTTCAGGAACGAAATCGCTCCAAGGCAAGGTCTAGTCCGGTTGCGAGAGCTCATGCAAGCGGAAGTTGAGGTCTTCTTCAATCCTGACTCAGAGTTTGACAAGGAGAAACTGGATAGTATCAAATCAGTCGAAATGAACGTCCTTTCTCAACCCTACACAGACGGTCAAAAGGAAGTTGCAAGAAAATACTCAGCTGCAGATTCAGTTTCAATCTTTGGCGGAAAACCTATAATTTCCTACTATTTCGCTCTGCTTCAGGAATTTTATGAATCCTGTGGCTTCAAAAAGGAAGACACAAGATTCAGAGAGCTTTCTGCGTCAGACAGAGCCTTCTATACTACATCAGCCTTCGACTTTGAGGTAAACACGAGCATTGGATGGCTCGAACTCGTAGCCTGCAACTATCGAACTGACTACGATCTCGGCAACCATTCGAAATATTCGAAAGCTGATCTCTCCATAATGGATCAGGAGAAGAAAGTACTCCCGCATGTGATTGAACTCAGTCTCGGAGTAGATAGAAGTCTATTTGCTTTGCTGGATTTCAAGTTCTTCCATGAAGAAAACCGCGATGTCTTGAAGCTACCACCAAACATCGCTCCCTTCCTCGCCGCAATCTTTCCGCTGATCTCCAAGCCAGAATTCGAGTCGAAGGCAAAAACTCTCTTTGAAAGCTTGAAGCAAGACGAAGAATTCAATGTATCCTACGATGATTCCGGGAATATTGGCAGGAGGTACAGAAGGATGGATGAGATCGGCACGCCGTTCTGCATTACGGTAGACCACGACACTCTGCATAATGACACAGTAACCCTAAGGGAGAGAGACAGCATGATTCAATCCAGAGTTGCAATTTCAGATTTAGCTTCTACTCTCAGAGGTTTAAGGGACAAGCACTAGATAGATCGCAGCAGATAGAGCTGCTGCTATTATCGTAGCCGTCAGATTCACCATGTTGTTTTCCATATATCTGATTCCCTTCACTGTAACTGTACTCTTTCCATGGTGATAGAGACTCTCTGTTTTTACGTTGCACACAACACATCTGTTAATTCCCTGAATTGTGGCGCCTAAGAGACTGTCTAGATTCATTGCTATGAATGCAGCAAGCACCACACTTGCGAGCAAAGGCCATACAAGGAACGATCCTGATGAAAAAACGCCAATAACTATTCCAAATCCGGTCAGTCCTAGAGCAGATAGTAGACCTGCCAGCTCCCCAAGCCCAGAGACGCCGCCGGAAACTCCTGGAGCGACAATCCTTCGAGGATTGTAGATGAGTCGAGGCTTTGAGCTGCTGAGCAATCCGATTTCCGTGGCAATTGTGTCACTCATTGCGGCTGAAATGCTTGCGAGGTAAACTACTGCAAACACCGGATGGTTTGATACTACCTCGGCCAGAGCGACTATGCCCCCCACCAGACCGTTTGCTAATGCATTCGGCCATGAGCGTCTACCCCCCTTCTCTTGCGCAGAACCCAACTTCATCTTGTACTCGTATCGAAATCGAGTAAGCAAAGATCCTATTAGGACGAATGCGATTATCATGATAAGCCAGCTCAGACCACCCGCAAGAAGTGAAGCTAAGCTGATCAGTGCGCCCGTCAGGGCACCGGGTGCGTCCAGAGCCCTGACCCTGACTGAGAGTATTGAAAGCGCAACAATGACGATAATCCCTATGATAAGCTGTGGGGATGAGGGCAACAATAGAAACACGGGCTAAGCAGAAGCCTTTGTAGCGGCAAGTTCCCCGAGTTCGCGAATTATCTTTCTCTCATCCTTAACTGACAACGCAAGTATGATTCTCTCCTTTTCAGCCAAGGCTTTCCCGACTTCATCCACATTCCTAGGCCCGTGCAAAACAACCATCCTTGGTTTCAAGTGAACGACCCTAATGGCAACCATCGGCGAGCGGCCCAGTCCAACTTTTGTGAAGACGATCAACCTTTCGGTTGTCGCGCCATAAATCTTGTAAAAATCATACCCAGATAGAGCGTAAATAGTCTTTATTGAATCCAAGACTGTGTAGCCGTAGATGTCAGTGTCGAGTCTCTCGCTTCCTGTGACTAAGGATCCTTCAAGCAGCTCTGCCAGCTTACCAGCTCTGATGGGCTGACTAAATTCGCCTATTGCAAGTATTGCGGATTTGTCTTTTGATTCGACTTTTTGTTGTAGCAGTCTGTAGTGATTGTTGTCAAGCTTAACCAATGCTTCGACGTATCTCTTGATGAAACCCACTCCAGGCGAAGCACGCCTTCCACTCTCATAATCGCTCAAGACCGATGGAGATAAGCCCATCTCCTTAGCCAAGACAGCCTGTTTGACAGATATCCTTTCGCGCCATTTTCGCATCGCATCTCCAGGATTCTCGCTGATCACTACATCGCCCGCTATTTGGGCAGCAAATTCCTCGTGATCAAGGCTCATAAGTCGAATCTACGACAAGTGTCGATTTAAAGCAATGGGTAGGCTCTGCCTACTGAATTCACTTTCGAATAGTTACAGAGATAGAGCTTTTCTCAATTGTCTGTTTCTGTGCAAAGAACTTCTTTGTTTGACCCATTGGCATGAATCTTGTCTCCCCAACTTTCACCAACATTGGGAGATCTGAAACCACCTTACCCAAAATCAAACAATGCCTTCTTGGCAATGTCCTAACTATCGACCTGATAGTCTCGCCGTCCGCGGTGGAGGCTTTAGCAATCATGTCTAAATCTGCTTCGTTTGTGAAGTTGAAAAGAAAAATGTTATCTGCTTGTCTGTATATTCCTGCATTTATGGCGTCAGGTTGATTTGTTATAAGCGTCGTGAAGATCCCAAAGTGTCGCATCCTCGTAACAATGTCATCCCAGTATGTTTCGCGCAAGTAAAGATGTGCTTCTTCTGCAAACAGGAACACTGGCGGAATAATTTCTCGCTCCAATAGCTGGACGAGTTTGCTCAGAATTATCTCGACCACCATCTTCTTTGTTAGCGAAGAAGAGCTCTTCAGCGAGACTACAAACGCGCCTCCTTTTGGCAATAGCGACTTGACAACAGAATCAATCACAACTCCATCTTTTCCCTCCGCGAATATCCCAGAAGCCCGCATTGTTTGATATCTTGTGTAGAGTGCGTCCCTCACGAGCTCGTTGCACCGCCACCCTTGAATTGCTTCACCCAGACCGCCAATCGTGAATTTCTCCGAATGCTGGAGAGAATCAATAATCCGTATGAACTCTCTTAGCGATGCACCTGGAGAGTCAAGAACGTGCTGCATCAGGGAGATCAAGCTGTATTCCCCGAGATAATCCAATCCAAATCGTAGATTTCTTCCAGGTTCCAGAGCAATTATTCTATCCGAAAGCTCATTCTTGGATCCATCCTTGTTCTTTGCTAATCCAACATATTCGTTGTTCAAGTCAAAGATGATGACGACCGCGCCACTCGTAACCAAAGAGCTCACAAGTATCTTGGAAAGATGGGATTTGCCTGACTCCTTCTTCCCAGTTATTATTGAGAGATTGCCGTCGATGGATTCACCCAGTACTGTGAACTGTTCTCCATCCTTAGTTGTCCCGATTCTGATCTTGGCACTACCAGTTTGTCCAGAGAGATCAAGAAGTCGAGATTGGGATATCTTCTTAATCTTGGACTTGGCCCTTGAAGGGACCCACGCCACATTCGGAACCATGAGGCCGCTTTGGATGCTCCCTCTGATCTTGCATTTCAGGAGCCTCATGTCTTTTATCATCTGCGACATGCCGGAGATCTCGAAAGGGTCCAGTTCCGTACCAGAAGCGCTAGCTTCGATTATTTGATCTCGAATAATATCTTCTGTGAGCGACTGGCTCGGTATGTACATTTCATCGTATACTTGGATTACTACAGACCCTGAAGCTGTCGAGTCAATGATTTCGAGATAGTCGCCCTGAAACACGGATTCTGAGGGCATCGCGACAATTGAAATTTCGTCACCTTGTTTTTCGAGTATTCTCATGGAGTGCCCACCTCGCTAAACAAGCTTCCCAAGTATGGTCGCTCGAAGGTCGTCGGAAGCAATACGCACCAACTTGAATTTCTTTGAAAGATAACTCCTAATGGACGAAATTGTAAATGAGTCAAAGACAGAAAGATGATGAGCTAGTCTCAATGACTCCGGGTACCCTCTGAAGAAAAGATCGTTGTAGGCAAGATCAGCAAGTACCTGTGAATCCTCCTCAGTATTCGCGCGCGACAAGTCTATCCGGAACACCTGTGAATTCGGAGAGAATCTAGTAACTAATACTCTGCTCTCAGTGCAGTGCATGAAGACTCGCAATGATTCAGTTATGTCAAAGTATACCTTACTTTTTCCAATCGACTGCAAGAAGCTCCCCGCGCTTGAAACAAATCTCAGGCTGGAGGCCTTGCTGAAACCTAGAATCTGATTCGAGTTTTCCCCTGCTGCAAGCTCAACTTCTCTAAGCGAATATCTGCGAGTCTCTAACATTGAAGACCGTATTGACCCGTCAGCCATTATTATTGAATTAGTATTTATTTTCGCTGCCTGTAGCTGTGCCGATCTTTCAAGACTTATGCGAACGAAACGTTCTGCAAGACAAGTATCTGACAATATCGCCCTAATTGCTTTGCGAGATAATTTAGATAGCTCGTCTCCCAAGGTCTCCTGGTTCATGTAAAAAATAAAGGGTCCTGCCCTATAGTGCGATCTGTTCTCGCTCTTTGATGTGCTTACCATCGCAACGCGTCCTGCAAAAATCGATCCATCTTCGGTTTCTCCAATAAGCGCACACGAAGAATCTATACCCACCAATCTTCGCTCCTGAGGTCTCTCCGAGAAATTCCTTACCTCGTATGGGATCGGCCTATCTATCGATTCCATGCTTTGCAAGGGAATCGACTCTTTGGAAAAGTCTGATCTAAAGAAGACTTTCTTTCCGGACAATGTTCTCAGAGATTTATCGAGAGATGCTGACAGTGACTCGATATCGGCTATCTGCTGAAGGTGAGCGGGTGATGGGAGAAGACTTAATTGATTGTTCATGATGCGCAATACGTGGGTTGGAG
>DAHVAI010000085.1 GCA_027314685.1 Nitrososphaerota archaeon
TGACTGAAACCTTGGAGCATTATTTCGCTAGCGTTATCAATCTCGTCTCCAACACGAAAAATGAACTCTATCTTGTGGCTAGAAGTGTCGAGCTTCCCATGATCGATGCACTAATCGCAGCAGTCGAAAGGAGCGTAAAGATAAATTTCGTATACACAGATTGGGGAGGCTTTTACTCAAAGAGTAGCGTTGACCCGATTGATGATTTACTTAACGCGGCATCTAAGAACAATCCATCTGCAGCGAAGTTGTCTAATAGCGCTCCCGGGATCTCCATCAAGAGAGTTGAAACTCATTATGGCTTTGTAGTGTCCGACAATCGACATGTAATGCTAGAAATAGCCGATCCTCAGGATTCTAAATCCTTTATTGGCGGAATCGGGCTCGAGAACGAACTAGTCGCAAATAGATTGATTGCTTACTACGCAAAACTAGTGCAGAAACCTCAACTACGACAGAATTCATCCAGACTGAGCTAGCGCTCCTCAAAGCTAACCATTCTCACTTTCTGAGATTTAATCATGCTTGAAACGTGTTTCATTTCTTGAGACTTGCCGCATTACCTTCGAACTCGAAACATTCTAGATCAGGTCTCAGCTCTTGAGACACCATCAAAATGCGCCCGACCAGGTTTGTTCACGCTCAATTTGAGTGAGAAACCTGCCCGGATACGAGAATTTGTAACCCTAGCACAACTCACGCAGTTTAGAAGAGAATATTTTGAACCAATACATCTCCGCAACTTCGATGTAGATTGGGGAAAATTCCCTATACAAAAGAAAATTACCGAAGGTGTGAGTTAGCGATCCACAAGACATATGCCTTGATTGTGCTGAGCATCGTACTTTTGCGTCTTTTAAACCATAACTCTAAACACATGAATGAGATAATTGCTCTTTTTCATCTTCAGTACTCAATGGACGATTGTTCTACAGCACGCTCCTTCTTTCAATGTGGATGAAGGAACTTTGTTAGTAGCCGGAGCCTAGATCAATTGCAACTTGGCGATATTGATTTGCACGGGAAGATAGATGTCCGATGTCCTGTCTGCAATGCGAAGACGGACAATCTCAAATGCAAAACACACGGTAGCATCTGCGAAAGCTGCGGCACACTTTACAATGGCAAATATTGTACTGATTGTTTTACTTCTGATCTCGCAGTACCGACGAAGAAGGTTGCCGCTGGTAGCGTCGGATTGGGCGAAGGCCGTATACCTCAATCCGGTTACAGATACATAACCGGTCATGGACAACTCTCAAAAAGAGAGATCAATATACTCCAGGCGGCAAGCGCAGAAGAACCATCGAGACTAAAGATACACAGAAAAGCTGAGGCTGCAATCAGGTGGCTCGCACTTCCTCGAAATACCGAGATTGGTTTGCTCGAAACTGTGGAAAGAAAAGCGATTTCAATAGCCTCACGCTTGAGAATGGAGGCAGGTCGTCCGACTCGAGTTTCAAGCGAAAAAGTAGTTGCGTATTCACTTCTTATCATGGCAAAACAAATAGGCAAAACTATAGTCGAGGTCCAAGAATCTCTTGCAAGAGCCGGATTCAATATCAAGCTCCAACAATTATCTTTCAGAATCGCTGTCCCGTTTGTATCGAACATCTCTTCAGTTAACATGTATGTCAATGGATGGAAAAGAGACTCTAAATTATTCAAACCGAAAGAAGTAGGCGAGGGTCCTCTGGGGAAAGTGTACGCTGTGAGTGTCCAGACATTTCTTTCGGATGCAATAGACCAGAACGGTACGCTATCTCAAACTTGTAAAGTGCACTTTGAGAATGCGCTAGTGCTGGCGAAGGAGTCGGCCATCATAGGCCACACCTCATCACAAACCATGCTTTCTGACAGAACTATCAACACATCAAGAAATGATCATTCGACCGTTTGGATCAAGCTTGAGTCAAAGAGATGTTTTGCCCTTTTCAAATCTATCAACAGGATGCTCGAAAAATCAATCGAAGCAAAGGACAACGATGGGGGATCAGATGAGATAGGGAATTCCGTAAGACGACATCTCTCCCTACCTTCAAAGAAATTTCCTGCTAGCGCTGCCTTGATGCGGAAGGCTCATTGCTTGGACAAATTCGAGAGAAGGAGCGTTGAATTGTTTCGCGAATCCTTGAACAATTCCAACGGTAAGTCACGTCGAACTCTTGCAAGGCAAGTTTTGTTTCAAGCTGACAAGGAAATTTTTGCATCACTTCCAAAGCCCGTAAGACAATACATGAAAGGATACATCACGACTCTTCCTCTCAAAAGGAAAGATAGAAGCTATGTGGGAATAAAGGGACTTGTGATACCAGGAGAAGTGCTCGGAATCGATTCAAACTGGAGCTCCCTAGAGAACTAGGTTGGTGGCAGGATCAAATGAAGTCTAAGCTTGAAGACACTTCAGGTCGGGGTGCGAACAGGGCGCAGCGATCACAGGAAAGTTACTGCGAGGTTGATTTAGAGCAATGCAGCGCTCATCCAGCTGTTGTTGGCATGCGATTTGAGTATGACTGTGAGGCGTTGGAACAAAACATAGCTGAGAATGGACAGCTCGAGCCTTGTAGAGCTGTGAGAGACGAAAATAATCTCCTGCAACTCCTAGTCTATGTAGGTCAGAGGAGGTTAACAGCCGTCAGAAATCTCAAATCAAAAGTAGGGACACCTTCGACCCTAAAAGTGATAGTAGACGAAGACGGCTTGACAGATGATGAACTTGTGAAGAAGGCTCTAGCCGAGAACGTCGATGAGAGGGGAGAAAGACTATCCCTTTCAGATCTCGAGAAAATATCCTACACTCGAGGTCTCTTGAAAACTTTTGATCCTCAGAGGACAGAAAGAATTCTTGTAAACGCCGGGTTTGAACGAAGTTCGGCTAAAAAAATAGTATCGCTTGTCGGGAAGCTTGAGAGCGAACAGATAGGGAAACTTCACAGGATTGAAACAAAATCCAATTTCAGATTCAGGGTCGCCCATCTCGATATGCTCCTTGAATCCGAGAACCTGCAGAATTTTTACGAAACCGCTGCTGTAGCGGCTTTCAGTCAGAAACCACCAGAAGAGGTCAAAGCTTTGAGGCTCTGTTCAGGATATTTCTCCAAGGATATTCCTTGGTTTTATGAGATCTTTCCTGAACTAGCTGTTCAACGTTCCGAACCGTCTCGAGAAAATGTAGAAGCAAATCTTGAAAGTGATTTGTCACCAGAAGAGGCGAAAACAAGTATAGAAAAGTCAGAGTTTGGTGAGTTTGCACTAGAGTCCGTGATAGTTGTCAACTGCCATTATTGCAGCTTCCCAAACCTATTCAGGCTAAAGACTGGTTCTCCGGAGTTTGTCTTCTGCAATCTAAAGGAAGACGGATTGATAGAAAAGTCAACCATGGTCGCTAACTCTGTGTTTGATTGTGAAAGAGAATGTTCGTCTTGTCAAAAAACTTTTGGATTACAACTAGTCAGTTAGATGGACGAGTGGTCATCGAAACTTCTGCTTCAAGAATCGTCAAATTCCCTCGAAATGAAGCTATCATCAGCAAGATTTACTGGGACAAAGCAGGCGGTTGGATGTTGTACGACGAAGTATCCAAGAAGAAAAGCAAGTTGGGAGACGCCGAAAATTCACGAACGAGTATGGTTCATCGAGTGAAACAGAAATCAAACTTGGGAGAATGACGCCAATCAGACCATAGTGGAGGGATGATATCCTGTACGAATCTGATCGTAAGAGCAAACTCGAGTTTACAAAGTACCCTATAATTGCATTCGTGTTCGTGTTCGTGCGCGGGCCCTTGTTTCGTATCGAGGACCTTACGGCACTGGGGTGGAACCGTGTGCATGCCTGGAAAACCGTAATGAGTCTTGTGAGAGCCGGTATTCTCGAGAAGTACGACCGCAAGTCGTACGGTGCAACTGATGTGGCTCGCAATTGGTTCAGAATCGCTTTCGGTGGTGGCGTAAATGATGCCGCTTTTGCCTATTCTGCGTTCACCATGGAGTCGTGGGGAAAATCGAGACTCGAGCATTTCAAATCAAAGCTCACTGAAATGTGGGAACAGAGGCCCGAGCGAATCAAGGCTGATCCGGGTCGAGCAAGCATTTCCTCTTACAGTGAAGATTTTCCTTCACTAGTCAATATCCTTTGCGAAAAAATGGAAGAGGCATACTTTATCTTGTCATTGCTACAAAAATCTACAATGAAAAAGAAGTAGCTCAATAGGCAACTTCTGAGTATCTCACAGAGCAACCCGTATTTGATGTTGCCCCAAGAGCAACAGCGTTGTTGCCCATAGAGTAACCAGTCAAATTCAATTTCGAGAATCTTCGCGGTCTCTTTTAAGTGAGCTTGGGTTTGTAAAGTCATGGACATTTTCTACTCTAGACCTTTGCGATATTCCACCTCTGCTAGGTGGATTGTCGTCTGGTACACGGCTAGGCGGGGAGAACTATCGTGAATTGTTTTGTTCAAACAAGATTTTTGAAAGCAACGATAATTGCAGTCGCAACTACAACATTTTTCGTAACGCTCTTATCGTCTCCATATTCCGCTTCCGCAACCTCAACCACGTTCAATTTATCTGTAAGCTCTCAGTACGGCTCTACATTCGGCTCTGGAAACTACCAGAACGGTACTAGAGCAAGCTTCGGGGTATCTCCAACGATTGTGTACGACGTTACAAGGACCGTCAGGCACGTATTCCTAGGATGGAGTTGCAGCGGAAATGGCTGTTATTCGGGGCCAAACTCCTTAGCTTCAGTCATATTGAACAATAACATCAATGAAAATGCCAACTGGGGCGTGCAGTACTTGCTTTCAACTTCCGTAACCGGAAATGGAAGCGTGAATCCGTCAGGCAACAGATGGTATTACCCCAATTCAGTGGTTGTAGTTTCAGAATATCCCAAGGACGGTTGGTTCTTTGGTTACTGGTCTCTTGACGGTCAGAATGTAGGATCGTCTCAGACCTACGCTATCTTGATCAATTCGCCTCATCGTCTAGTTGCCAACTTCATTGAACCAGAAATTGAATCAAAACTTTCAAACGTATCCGATGCCTACGGCAATACTCTGAGGAATCCCGATGGAACTTTTTACAGGATGGACGAATTCGAGATACAATACGACGCGCTAATCGTAGGAGGAAATCCACTTCCCCCAGGCATCTCATTCGCATTCAAAATCGGATATCCTCAAAACGCGTTGAGCGAAATTGCAAACGGTAGTGGCTATGCAATCTTCATCATTTTGCCCGACGCGCCGTTTGCATCGAACAACGTCAGTCTAACCGCGTCAGTGTTCAACTCGGCTGATAACTCCAACAGAACGGTACCAATTCAAAGCTACGAACCCTTCGCAGTAGTGAATTACTCTCCTCACTTTACCTACCTTACTTACATGGACTATAACGTGCTCAACTCGAGCAGCTATGAAAGACCATTCATTACGCTTGTAAGATATGATGGAAACTCTCCTGGGTACAGCTATCCTGGCGACATCAACACAGACCCCTTCAACGCCCTGAATTCTACAGGTGAGAGGGCGATTGTAAACAACTTCACTTTCTCGACTAATGGATGGAGCATTCTTGCAAACGTTTCTATAGTAAACGATTCGATGGATGTGATCAATTTCTTATCGCATCCTGGTCTTGAGTTGAAAGTTTCAAACCTAAACCAGACAGTAGGGCCAGACGTGATTACTTGGGTAAACAGAGTACAGAAATTCTTCTTTCTGTCAGATATCCAACAAATTAAAACATACGTGAGCTCAAACTCAATAATTTACTTCAACGTGACGGTAAGAGCATCTTACTCAAACAGATACAATTCACTCAACATCTCTTCGAGCGATTTTAGCACTCATTATCTCTATGAACCCATCTTTTACAACGGCTATCTTGTGTTCAAAGCCTACGGTGGCGACGTTACAAACTTTACCGCGGCAATCATTTCGAAAAATCCCAACCCTCTAGATAACCAGTTGATGTTGGAAGCTGCCTCCATCTTTGGCAACGACAGCAATGTAATCAACTCTTTGAAACAAGATCTCTATCCTGCCTATTCTACCACCATATTGAAACCAATAGTTTGGAACTCTACTGAATATGTGTATTTGATAAACCAAACTAACATAGCTTTATCATCTGAAGGTGAGATACCCAACTTTACAATTTCTGTTAACAGTAACACCGGTTACACTGAATACAAGTATCAACCGAACAACCCGCCATACTTTTTGAGTTCTCCCACTACGTATTACAATCAATTGTCCAAGAATGTTACATACGACGCCTATGATTACTATACATTGTTTGAATTAAGCGATTTTCCTCTTACATTTCCCTTCGCTAATCTCACGGGGTACAACTTGATGCAACCCTCCAACAATGAGAATCTCATCTTGCAGCCGCTAAACTTCTCATTTACGTCTTCAATTGCATATCTATTGCGAACTTATGACAACCCGAGCGCTCCTTTCTTTGTCACCCAGGAACCAGGTAATCTCACCAATTCTTTTCCAATGATTTTTGGAGAAAATCAAACAACATGGATCTATCCAAATTTTGCTGGAGGAGGAATAATCGGGCTAGATGGGAATCCGGTTTCTCTCGATGGAGGCTCATCTTATCAAATTTCATTGCTTATGGGAAACGAGAGCGGCGGAGCTTCCTACATTTGGGTAGTAAACGACAGAGGACAGATTCTATTTAACGAAAGTCTACCTACGTCACCATCTGATTTGTCGTTAGGACAGGCTGCCTACGCTGGTGAAATCACATTCAAGTTTCCAGTTGCAGACACAAACCACTCGGTGACTATCTATGTGGAGAATCCCTGGGGTGGGATAAGCATCATCGGTGGAGTTGACATAACTTCAACCCCACCTCCGTCGCCTCTTTATTCACCAATGTTTCTCGCAACTATGCTTGTAATCATATTCGTGATTGCTTCAGGGTATGCATTCTTCGCAGGCCGCGAAAGTTGATTTTCCCCGGAATCATCATGTCTGTCCAGCCGACGGCCGCTAGTCATCCGCGTTAAATTCCTAAACTAGCCACTAGGATATAGTGGCTAGAAATGTCTGAAGTGCTTTCTTGGCGTGAGGAAATCTGGTGGGAACGCAAGTCGATACCATTTGGTAGTCACTCGCTTTCTCCGCGACAGTTAGCTCTTGTTGTTACGTTCGGTTGGTTAGGCGCACTTCTATCTGCGCCCTTTCCTTCAACGTTATTTGGTATGGCGTATCTGGGCAAGGCGCTTCCAGTCCTCGCAATTCTCGCGATCGGAATTGTGCTTGGCTCTCAGAGAATTCGTATGATACCTCTGGAGCTTCAGCTCTTGATCAAGTTGAGTGAGAGAAAACATCTTGGTCTAAATCAAGAACACAAGAGAAACCAAGAGTATAATCAGGCGGGTCAAACAATTGAATAGCATTCTAAAAAGAAAGAACAATTCGCGAAACTCTGAACGCCTGGAAAACAAGTCAGCCTACGAACTACGCTCAATAAATCTCTGGGGTATGCGAGAGAAAGAGCAGGAAAAAGTATTAGAACGATTCATCCAGTTTCTCAACGGTCTCTCAGAGCCCACGACGTTACGAATAATAGAAGACTCGAGAAATGTGAGAGCTGGTTCCGTTGTTTACGAAAATGCAAGATACAAGAGATACTTTGTGGAAGCAAAATCAAGCATAGAATCT
>DAHVAI010000096.1 GCA_027314685.1 Nitrososphaerota archaeon
GGATGTTGAGATATTTGATTGATGTTCGATTGTACGGATCCGGGATCCAAATTCTTTAATTGAAGGATTTCAGCCAAACATGAAATCAATGTCTTTGCCAAGATTCAAGATTAACCTAACAAGGACTATGCTAAAAACCAACGGCATGAATTTTTCAAGATTTTCCGTCGCAATTGTGATAGTCTTTACGGTTCTTCTGATATTCCCGCTCGTTTCACTAACTGGTGCATATTCTAGCACAGGAACTAGTGTCTCAAAAGCTACAGCGAACCATCAGGTGGATTCTAAAGTTCCTTCTGCCACAGCCAATGGTTTGAAGCAAGTATCTTCCGCGAAAGCTCTCAGCCCATCAGAAGTTGGACAATGGTTTGGCAAGATCAGTGTCAAATTTGAAGTAACGTCTGCGTTTTCAACTACAAATCCCACTCAATCTGCAACAGCGACAGAAGAAGGTTCATGGGGTGGCAACTTGACTTTGGATGTTTTGCCCACTACTTGCTCTTTAGGCACTTGTGATAACGAGATCGTAGGAATGGCTTTTGGGGGTGGGACTATCTCGATTAGCTCTAATGGTCAAGAGGATATTTCGAGCGGAACTTTTTCTTATTCGTGTAGTGGCATAGGTTTGCTCCCTTCAACAATGAATATTCGAGGATACTATGTAGACAGCGGTTCTATCACGTTACCTGGTCTCAGCATCAGCTCTGGTTCAGCATTGATTACCGGAGGAACTTCTGCGACCGGTTTTGGAGACTACACATGCGAGACCTCCGGCTCTGGCACAACTTCAGCGACTGAACCAAATCCCACGGCGCCTGGTTTCCTTTTTCCGCTCAAACTCGAAAGTGGTTTGACCTCTAGCAACATCTCTTCCACCACTGTGTCATCTCCAACGGGAACCCTAACCCAAGAGATCACTACAACTGTGACTTTGTACAGCACAGACTACACAACACTTGCTTGCCATCCCTACACTCAGCTTTTAGGACGAGCAGTGGATTGTGAGGCCACGGTCACCGGGAACAATCCTTCTGGAACTGTGACATTCACTGCCAAACTCCCAGATGGAACAACCCTTGGACCCAACACTTGTTCGCTGAATCAAGGACTTTCCGCGACCCAAAATGTTGAATCGTGTTGGTATCAAATCAAGAGCAATCTCAACGGAACAGTTATCGTCAGTGCGAGATACTCTGGCGATGCAAGCAACCCTTCAAGTAATGCTACTACTGCCATAGATTTTGAGTTAGGGCGTTCTCATCTCAAAGTAAGTTGCAACCCCAATATTGTTAATGGAACGCTAAGCGCTAATTGCGAGGCGAAAGTTACAGGCACTGTAAAAGGTGTATCGCCCGCTCCTCTTCCTACTGGAGTAATCGAATGGAATGAATCAACTCCCATTGGCGTTTTCTCAAACTCGAGCTGCGTTCTGGTTGACGGAAGCTGTGGAGTAGAATATTCTCAAGGAAATGATTCGCTTCAGGCGACAATTATCGCAACTTACGCTGGAAACTTGGATTACCCACCCAAGCAATCTACCACAACAATGGTTCCCATTATAAGTGGGCAAGGTTGTGCCGATCAGACACAATCCACGGGGTTCGAAATGTGTCTAGAGGGATTCAGCGGAAATTCAGCAAACATCACATCGACGAACTACTTCTCTCAACCTAACGGCACTGGTACCGCTCCTCCTTTCCAAACCGTTGAGTACTTTGACATCAATGTTGGAGGCGCGAGCAGGGGTACTCTTTCTATCTGCTACTATGGCCCTGAAGTAAACGCAACGACATCGATGGATTACTACTACAATGGCGCATGGAATGCGGCGTCTAATGTCAACGCAACGGCTGGCGTTAGTGTCTGCGGATCCATTCCGGTGTCAGCTCTCTCTGGCACTCCTTTAGCTATAGGAGGATCCGGCTCTGGAGCATTTATAACCTCCTCCACCATCATTGTCTCGAGCAACAGCACATCTCTTGTAGGAAGTACCACATCGCCTGTCAGTTCGACTACTCAGAACTCTTCGCCTTCCCGTTCGTCAACTACTACTTCTTTTTCATCTACCACGAGAGCAGTAAACAACAACACACTAGCCGCGATAGGCTTGGCCTCTATTTTGATTGTCGTGATCGCGATTGTCGGATTGGTTACGCTAATTCGGAGACGCAAAAGCTCCCATGGCTACAAAACATGAAGAGTATCTCTGCGAGCACTGTTGATTTCACAAGAGTACTTTCTGTTTGAGACTCGGAAAGATACTGGGCATCGTTTCGACCCTCTTGGCCATGATCACTTTGCTACTTCCGGTCGCATCCGCAATTCCCGTTGTTGGGCGCGGTGTCACCTTTACCTTCGGTCAAGCATCTTACTCTGGCAGTAATTCTACAAGCGTGCCACTAGAGATATCAAATCATGGTTTCCTTCCAATCGACAGTATCTTTCTAACATAAGCGCGGTAAACACAAACGGAAGAGTTCTCTCCTCAGAAACTTTCGGACCACTAAACTTGGATGCCGGCGTGACAGCACCTATCACCTTCTCGGGCAGCGACGACAATGGGTGAACAGGCCTTCTAAAACCGGAATGGGTCTCTCCCAGGGAATGAAAGGTGTTCCAGTTGTTAGCCCGGACGTAGCGAAGAATATGGGTCTGACAATGCTTGGAGGAGTTGTCTGATTGGCTGGAGCTTCCCAAGCAGCAAAACACATCGGCTTC
>DAHVAI010000106.1 GCA_027314685.1 Nitrososphaerota archaeon
CAATCAGCAAATGGCGAGAAGCTAATCGCCGCGATTGTCCAGAGCGAGATAATCAGTAACACTGAATATGGAAAACGCCATCTTGGTTATGTTGGCTATGAAATTGGCAAGGCAGAGACTGCACTAAAGAATAAGGTGCCTTACCGGCAAGATAAACCACTGAGCCTTGTCAATGTATCATGACTCTTTCTAGAAAAATGATCCCTATTGCGGCTTTCCGACTTGATTTGCTCAGGCAGTTTCGCGAAGATTGTGGAATTATTTCCTCCTGGCCTTCCTTCGCCAGACTCAATGACTGAATCCCAACGGTTTGATATTTCACTACGGTTTGAGAGGCTAGTAGAAACTGTCTCAGATCTGGAGGCCATTGCCGATGCGTTTTCACTCCCTGAGCTCAAAGATGGCATCAGAATTCATCTGAACACGATTGCGATAGCGATTGAACTCAAACGAAGAACAGGAAGCGATATCATACCTACAGTAACTCTACGGGATTCAAACAAGCAGAGTATTTTAGGCCTGATTTCATACGGTATCTTTGCTGGTCTAGAAAATCTTCAGATAGTACGTGGGGATCCCTATACGAGTTCACTCCCGAAGAACGTGTATGATTTCAGCAAAGTCTCTGACCTTGTTTCTGCGGTTAGGAAGATAGAGTCGCACTCTACGGGAGGGGACCGATTATGTATCCTCGCACCCATAAACGTCACGAACCTCAAAGACAAGACCTACGTTGCCACCATACGAAATAGGGCGCTATCGGGCGTTGACATCTTCGTAACAGAATCGCTTTTTGAAGACATCGATAGACATCTCGGACGAATTTCCAAACTCCGAAAGTCAGGAGTAAAGACTCCAGTCATTCACAACATCTTCCCCTTCAGAGATTATCAAGACGCCCTTACCTGCGTAACCAAATTCGGATGGAAGGTCTCAAGTGAGGAATTAAACGGGCTTAAGACGCATGGCCACGATTACGGACTCAAGATTGCTAGGAAGCGCTACTTTGATCTTCTCGACAGGAAACACGAAGTGGATGGGGTGTGCATCTCCACCAGAGGGAACCCAGAGCTTGTAAAGCAGATTACCGCGTAGTACATCGATTATCGCTCACAGCCTATCGAACACACTAAAGTATTGGGATTTTGCAAACTGGGCCGGATACGAACAATTTGAGTGAAATCAGGGTGAGACGCTCCGGGCTGATCACTTTTGCTATTCGTTTGGGAAGTACTCTCACCGGACTCGCATTCGTTGTCCTCGTAACCAGTCATTTGAGCCAAGCGGATTTCGGACTGTGGCAGTTAATCTCCAGGGTGATTGGTTATGCTATCTTTGTCGTGAACATTCTAAACTTTTGGACGATACGGTATCGCGCAAGAGGAACGATAATAGGAAAGACTGT
>DAHVAI010000112.1 GCA_027314685.1 Nitrososphaerota archaeon
GAATATCTCCAGAACTGTAGCCGTATCCGTTGGCGAAATTACAGCGGCGAAGAGAAATGATACCAGTAAAGGAAGGCCGAATATCAGCCACAAGACGAGTCCTCCAACTACCGTCGCAACAACCACTCCGACAGTTGCAAGAATGATGGCAGGTCTGAATATCGCTCTGAGATCTCTTGAGCCGATGTGTATCATAGCTTCAAACAATAACGGTGGAACCACGAGACCGACGAACAGACCGCCATTTGGACCGCTGGTTAGCTGCCCCATAGCGCTTCTAATCTGAGTTATTATTGTGGCAATGGTTCCTCCATTCAATAAGAGCGTGTTTGATGCGAGCACAAGCGCAATTCCCACAAACACCAAAACTACTGTGTAGGGTAGTTTCGCACGAGTGGATATGAAAAGAGCGCTGAAGACTATAGCGAAAAAACCAGCAATCATCAGCTCGAGCGAGGGCAATATTGAATCGTTCCAGAATAGTCTTTCTTTTCCATTTGAATATATTACGATAGCTCGGTTTACAAATTCGTGAAGTAAGGATTGGTTGGTAGATCCGAGCAGTCTTGAAATTGATGAAAGAATCGAAATTACTCTGGCGGCGGACCTTCCTCCTTGCCTTCCATCAATTTCTCAAAAGATCTTTCTGAGAAGTACCGCTCGTAAAGTGAAATGTGGTTTGATTCATTGATACCCATCAAATATTCGTGAATCCTCTGCGCAGCGTTCCTACCAGAAGCCATCGCTTTCACGACGAGTGTTTCACCTGAGGTGACGTCACCAGCCGCAAAAACTCCTGTCATCGAAGTCCTATAGTGATCATCTATCGCGATAGAGTTCTTCTTTGCAGTCTTCAATCCCTCTTTCTTTTGCAGGAAAGAATTTGGGCCCCGCCCAACTGCAAGCAAGACAGTTGAAGACTTTACCTCATACTCCTTTCCAGGAATTGGTTCTGGAGACCTTCTCCCAGTTGAATCCGGTTTGCCAAGCTGCATTGTATCCATTGTGACAGAAACCAGTCTCTCACTTTGGCCGTTGTACTTCTTCGGATCTGCAAGAAACTTGAACTCCACGCCCTCTTCCTTTGCTTCCTCGACCATTATGGGATCTGCTGGCATTTCATTTTCTGTACGCCTGTAAACTATGGTCACATTTCCCTTGGTCAATCGTAGCGCAGTCCTCGCGGCGTCAAGAGCCGAATCGCCTCCTCCGATCACGAGTATGTCATTCCCAAGATCGTGTTTCGGATTCTTGATGTACTCGGTGACCCCATTTACGAAGACATCGTGCAAAAAGCCGTAGCCGTCGATAACTCCGTTTAGGTCGATTCCCGGAGTATCTAGCTTTATGACATCTTTGCAGCCCGTGGTTATCAGGACTGCGGACGAGCCATCTGACAACAAGCTAGTTAGTTTAGTGTCACGGCCTACTCGCACACCTGTCTTGATCTCGACTCCCTGATCCTTGAGCCTGTTGATTTCATATTCCAAAACATCTTTAGGCAGGTGGTAGTCCGGAATCCCGTACCAAGCGGTTCCTCCAGGAGTACCTAGATCTTCGAAGATTGTAACACTGTGACCGTACCGACGAAGCAAATCTGCTGCCGCAAGCCCAGCGGGGCCCCCTCCAACAATCGAGACATGCTTTCCCGTGTACTTCTCGCAACCTGGTATAGGCTGCCTTGCTCCTTCGCTGTTCTGTTCCCAGTCCGACACGAAACGCTGTATCATTCCAATTGAGATTGCCTGACCGTCCCAGCGCATCACGCAGGCATCTTCGCAGAGCACCTGCAGCTGAGGACAGCACCTTGCAGTCACGCCGAGAAGAGGATTTGTCTCCCTTATTCTCTTGTGCGCTGTTGTAAAGTCGCCTCTCGAAACAGCTTCGCACATTCCCCTCACGTCCATCTGCACTGGACAGGCGTTCATGCAGACAGGTGTGCCGCACAATAAGCATCGCTTTGCCTCCTCGATGACTTCTAGCTTAGTGTACGGCACCTGGACTTCACTAAAGCCTTTCTTTCTTTTTTCTGGGTCTGACTTGGCAAACGGAAATTGCCCGACTCGATTTGGATTGACTGCTGCCATCTTCTAAATCACCTAGTCAAGCTGAAGAGTACATCAGGTAGGTTGCCGCAGTGAGCGGTAACCCGATGTCTTTCAGTTCGTCTTCAAGCTTCACGTAGAACCCCTTTGATCCCAAGCCGTAGATTCTTCCCACAAGTACTCCGCGATGTCTCTTTAGCCTGTTTCGCGTTTCTTCGTCGATTTGTTCGTGCTGCGTGTGTGGAAAATTCGTTATTCGTATGATGTACTTGAAGCCACGTAGATGATCCTTTGGATTCTGAGATTCAGGTATTCCGCCGACCATATAAAAATATGAATTGTAAGGGAATAGATGATCTTTGACTTTCAGAATTTCTTTGGTGCCATCTTCCTCGGAGATCAGCATGGAGAATGGCAAAAGAATACCATCAATCCTTCTTGTCAATATCCAGCTCTTTGAACCGTTTGTCAGCTTATAGAGTCCTTTTCCAGAGTTCTGGAGCTCGCCTATTCGTTGTTCTTTAGAGAAGATTTTGGCTACCTCTGGCTCATCGTGAATAAGCTCAAACTCCACGGTCAATTTTGTACACTCCAAATGAAAAAAGCGCCAAACTGCTCTGGCTTTACTTTTCGCCATATGGGAAAAGATAGGGAATGTTTGGCTTGTCGTTCCAGTCCACGTAGCACGTCTTGAGTTGCGTGTAGCACTCTAGACCATACTTCGAGCCTTCTGCTCCAATTCCAGTCTGTCTGAATCCCGTGTGTGCACCCTGGAGTTGCTCAGGTCCAACCTGATTTATGTACGACTCGCCGAATTTTATCTTGTACATTGCCTTTAGTACGTTCGTGTTGTCTTTTGTGAACACATAAGAAGCCAAGCCG
>DAHVAI010000123.1 GCA_027314685.1 Nitrososphaerota archaeon
GATTTTGTCTTGTTCTTCAAGTATGTTTCCTGCCGCTCTAGATCAAACATAACAGTTTTAATTTTCTGATTTGCCGCTTCCAGTTTCTTTGCTTCGTCGTACAGTCTTGAGGCAAGAGCTGAATTTGAATATACATCAAGATATGATTTGGGTGCATTCACAAACCTCAATTTGCCTCTCGATTCTTCGTCTACTTCCACCAGTTGATATTGCTGCAAATCCTGTACAACCTTGGACCTAATCACTTCGTCAGAACCGCCTATGAGTTCGCTTGCAAATGCGCGCAATTTTGCAGCAGTCCCGATGTTCCATTCAATTCTGGACTGCTGTTTTGCAATAGCGGAAGCAAGTTCCTCTGACTTTGCTCGTGCTTCTGCTGAAGCTTTTCTCTGTTTAGTTAGTATGAGGTTCTGAATTTGAACTTCATCCAATGCCTCACTCAAGCTCGAATACGATTGAATGATTGCGACTTTCTTTTCACGCATCTGAGTCCAAGCTCTAGGTATGAAGGCACACACGTCGGGTTCAGCAGTGCTATTTTCCTCAGGGATCAATATGTAGCCAGTAGAACAATTCCGAAGTTTTTCTACAAACCGTATACTGGAAAGCGCCAAGGAAGCAATTGCTCTCTCATTCACTTCCGCAAGTCTTAGGTTTGGATCGACATCAACACCCGATACAATTTCTTCTATGAATTTCCGAGATGTTCCCACCTTTCTGCCAAACCACTTCAGAAGAGAAATTCTCGAATCTTCGTCCGATGCCAGGGATTCTCGATACAACGAACTAAGATTTTGCTCATTCAACGTCTGAAGCGGTACTCCTCTTGTTGGTGGGAGCGCGTATTTCTCGCCAGGAATTAGCTTCCTGTGCCGGAACTCCTGAGGATTCTCCACCTCAAGTATCCTCTCATCACTTGATGCATCCGTGAGAACCAGATTACCATGTCCAAAGAATTCCGAGTATAGATTGAATTTTTCCTCCGATCTACTGAGAAAGGTGAACCTGACAATTCGCTCATTGCCCACCTGATCAACCGAAGCAAGGTTTGTCCTTTCAATCTTGTTTCTCAAGCGAGCAATAAATCCGGAGGCAGCCGGTAGAGAGAGATTCTTAGTCGTGAGCCACGGGGCAAACGAGGACAACGCAACTAGCCTCTCTGGTCTTTCCGAGTGATTAAATCGGAGCAATGCTCCACCTTCAATTGAATACACTCCGCTTAGAAAGTATCCTTGAAGTGCTTCGGAGATCCTTTCAGTCAACAGGCTTATTTCTATCGACGAGAGCTCCATTTCAGGTCACGAAATGCAATTCTAATGAAAATAGCACCGAAACTCTAAAAAGATGTCGAGGAGGAATTCGTTGGAATCATCGTTTCTCTTTGGATTAAGGTTGTGAGTCATTGAGTTCAAGGCCCCCAAACAAACCCGTTCCGAGCACAGGTCCGACAATAGATCCATCGCTCCAAAGACACAAGCTATCTTTACTAGCATGGTATCGCGTTGGATTTGGCGCTGTTTCTGGTGCAATCGCCGGTCTGCTTAACCTTGTTACATTCACCGTGGACAAGATCAATCCCAACGCCTATTATGGAATTTACATCGGCATTCTTGTCTACATTGGTTCTTACTATCTTGCTAAATACGGCCTCCTGCAGGGGATAAACCCGAAGGACAAGAATAAGCTTGTAACTCAAGGTATTGGCTCATTTACAATCATGTTCATCTTTTCTTGGATCCTATTCAGCACTTATCATGCTTGCATGACTTTCGCTGTTTGTCACATCTAGTTAACTCCTGACTCGGTAATTTCAAAACCTATAGTTTTCCTTTTCGACAAGGGTTGCAGCAATGTCGCAGTACGCATCACGTCATTCCTCTCAAAGTGTAGCCTGTAGAGAGCAAATTGGGAGAATATCTCTCCAGTAGTCTCTCCTTCACCCAATTTGCCTCTCGATCTTGCAGAATTCGTGACAAGCACAGATATTCCTCGTGAATAAGCCAGAACAACGAGACCCCTAACGTAGAGAGATAGTGCCGTCTGCCTTGCAGCTATTTCATCATCTCCAAATTCGACTACAAAGTTTGAGGTAGCGTCGTCCACGACAACTAGCCTGCATTTGGAAAATATCTCTTCTTTAGCAACTCTTTCTGTTACAAATTTCTGTTCATCCACGCTTCTGACATAAATCGTATAGATACCTTCCAAGATACTTTCGTAGTCTAACTTCCTAGCCTTTGCCATCTCAACGATCCTTTCTGGTCTAAATGATCCAGTGCAATCCACAAAGACCGAGCGAGGCTTGGAATCATCTGATTTGGAGCGTGTTGTCAGAAGGTTCTGGAATGCGAATTGTGTCTTGCCTGTACCAGCTGCGCCGAATACGTCAGTGAGACTGACTTTTGATACTCCTCCGCCTAACAGATCATCAAATGCGCTACTCCCCGTGGAGATTCTCTCAAAGACCCTAGTACGCATCTACGAAATGACCGAAAGATTCTCCGACGTATTACATATGTGGATAGCTTTTTATCTCGAGTGCAGTGATTCGTGTAGCTGCCTTCCGAATGTCTCAGGTCAAACGTCCGCTTAACGCACTCCAAAAGGCGATTAACAAGGAAGTATCTGTTCGTCTTAAGATGGATCTTGAGTATAGGGGAAAGATGACTAACGTGGACCCATACATGAATCTTATCTTGCAAGACGCTACCGAATACAACGGCGGCAATCCTTCTGCAAACTATGGGCGAGTTGTCATTCGAGGAAATAATGTCTTGTTCATAAAAATCTCAGATAGCTTCCAAATCTGATCTGCCAATTACGTAACCCTCTGCGCTTGCTAAATTTATCTCGACCTTGAATTTCTTTCTAAAGAATTCAACTGACTTTGTAATATCATGCGCCAGTAGTTCCCTTGCATTTGGATGGGACGCGGACACGTATTGCGGCCAATCTATTATCCAAGGCAGATTCCCGTCGAAGAGAATGTTGTAATCACTCACGTCGCCATTTACCATCTTGCCTTTGGTGTATGCCAATTTCATGTTGAGAAGAATTTGCCTCAACAGCACCTTAGGATCCTCAATGTCCGTTTTCCTGCAACGATAGAGCATCAGCCCATCAATCTTTGACATCAAGACAGCATGTCTGTCTCTAGCGATGAACTCAGGAACGTTTACTCCAGCTCCTTTCGCCCTAGTAAGTCCCTCGGCCTCTTTTTGGGCAGCGCCTATATTGATAGCAAGCCATTGATGTTGGCTCGAAACATCCACATATGTTCTAGTCTTTCTAGTGGAGCGAAAGCTCGTCCTTCCGATCCTGTAGAATTTTATCACAGAATTCTCTCCCGTGTCGTTTATCACGTCGAAAACATCAGACTCCTTTCCCATTCCGACCGGTGAACCGATTGCCGACACGAGTCCTCTTTCGACCAGCGTATGAAGCGCCAGCAGATCCAATCCCGCAGTATTCATGATATAGCCAAACTGTGATTTCATAACAAAACCATAATAATTCAGTTTGCCAAGACGAAACTCCACCTGCTCCGGGTAGTAACCGGTCTCTCTCTGGAGCATTCGCAGAGGGACTGATTCGTACCGCGACATTGATTTTTCGAGAGCTTGCAGCACAATCCAGTCTTCAATTTCGAGATTCTTGATCGATCTCGCTGCGACCTGTGCGGATGACAAATGTGACCAGATTGTCCCGTTTCCGAATTCTAAGCAGAGCAGACCTTAGCCGGCGCCTGTTTGCGAAGATGGAGATGAGAGATGCGACTTCGTTTTAGTGATGGTTTGCGTGTCAAAGATCTCATTGCAAAATCCGTATTTCAAGTTCAGAAGTTTGTTCTACTTCATAGCAAAGGCAGGAGACAATATGCGTTATGCGACGAAACATTCTGTATCGTAGTTGACTTGCTTGGCAACTTCATTACCTTTCGAAGCTTCGCATTCCCGTCACCGAAATACAGTCTGAGTGTACTAACTAATACTACTTCCAGAATAAGGTCTGGTAGAGATGTGAGATTACTACTCTTCCGCCTCTTCTTCGACCTTCTGTTTCACGAAAATAAATCGTCCCTCCTCACTCAGTATTCTGAATTGCTTTTTCAAGTCTTTAGAGTGAATGTACCTTTTCAGGCATGTCTTTACCTGAGGACCGCTCACGCGTGTCCGATCTGACTTGTCCTCGAAAGTGACGACGTCGCCCTTTTTTTCGCTCTTGACTGGGAGCTTTGATTCCACGAATTGTGCCAATCCGTCCCTTACTTCCCCTTCCAGTCCTGTTAGATCTACTTTGACCATTTTCGACTTCTCCTATCTATGATGTCAGTAGACTCCGCACCAGTCCCGATATAAACTACAGGGCTACCCAACTCAGATTCCACGTTTGATATGAAATCCCTAGCCCTTCTCGACAACCGTGCGTAGTCTTTCAAGCCTTTTACCTCGGGGAAGACCGTATCGAGTTTGGTTAATGCGATCTGAGTGGCCGAATTGATTTTGACAGCTCTCCTTGCAAGTTCAAAGTTGAACGGAGCCGCCCTCCTTAGCCGTCCCGTGACACTCCCAAACTCCTGCCATCCCCTCTTGATGGTCTCATCCGTCTCAAGTTCTCCTGGGAGGTCCCCAGAACCTACACGGGTGAAATATGACTTGAAAACGACTAATACATCATCCACTCTCTTCGGCCCAATTCCCACATCGGAACATATGCCCGATGCACTAACGTCCTTACTTGTGACAAATGGGTAATCTCCGAAGTAAAGCGAGAGCAGAGTTCCCTGAGTACCTTCCACAATCACAAGTTCGTCTCTGTCCAGCGAAGAGTTAACCGCGCCCGTGACATCTTCGACGAATGGCTTTAGGGAAGGTTCCTGCGAGGCGATCCTACCCAGCCTCATCACTCTGTCAGAGTTAGCTGGACCTGTCCCAGTGCCGGTAGTCCCAATTTTGTTTTTCAGATGGCCCTCCTTGTCCAAGGTTATGTGTCTCTTCTCAATTACCGCGCAGTTGTAGTCAACTCGTGTCCTAGAAGACGTTCCGGTTTCCTTCATTTCTTTCAACAGAACACGTGGATCCACCAAGACACCTGCTCCTATCATGAGCCGGGTTCTCCTGTTTACAACTGCGCTAGGGAGCATGCGAAGCTTGATCGTTTTTCCATTGCAGACTACCGTGTGACCTGCATTGGGACCGACGCCGCCCCTTACAGCTATCTTTGGATTATCTTTGAGCGCAACGTAAGAGATAATTTTTCCCTTGCCCTCGTCACCAAAGGCGCCACCAACAACAACTAGGCAACCCAATCAAAAATCAGCTTTGGTCTTAGGAATGTACACTTTTTTGCTTCTTAAAAGATTAGCATCGTCTAGCGACCGAACCTTCTCGATCGTTTTTGGAACGTCCTCACAGCTCGCATCAAATCGATCTTTCTGAAATCGGGCCAATATTCATCCACGAATACTAGTTCGGAATATGCGCTCTGCCAGAGAAGGAACCCGGACAATCTTTCCTCGCCGGAGGTTCTTATTACAAGGTCCGGATCTGGATTTGGCAAGTATGAGGTATAGAGGGATTCTTCAATTGTCTTCTGATTGATTTGCTCGGGAGAAATCCTTCCCTCCTTAACAAGAGTAGATATTTTCTTCACAGAGTCGATGATCTCTGTCCTTCCTCCGTAGGCGATTGCAATGTTCAGAAAGTGATCAGAGTAGTCAGCTGTTTTTGCCTCTATCTCCTTGAGAATCTCTTGCATCCTTTTGGAAACAAGCTCCAATCTCCCGATTGCTTTGACCCGTACCCTGAATCTGACAATTCGCTCGTCACTAAGTAGTTTGTTCAATCGTTCTGTAAAAAGCTCGAATAGTTCATCGAGCTCTTCAGGTGAACGATCTAGATTTTCAGTTGATAGCAGATATAGAGTGATTGTTTTGATACCGATTTCGTGACACCATTCAAGAAGCTCTTCTGCAGTGTTCGCTCCTTCTATGTGCCCGATCACTCGTTTGATGGATTTGTTGTTGGCCCAGCGTCTGTTGCCGTCAAGGATAATTGCAATGTGTTTTGGCATCGGGAACTTCTTTACGTTTCTTGAGAGTATCGATTCATAGATCCTGTAGACTCCGAGGTAGCTTAGAATAGAGGGCAACAGATTTTGCACCTAACTGCAAGTCTCATTCCGAGAGGTGAAACAAATCGAGCTGCAAACGAGGATATATCTCTTGGCCGGACTCGTGCTAATCATCGATGTTTTGACTTTCTCTTCGCCTACTGCTGATAACACTGTATAGATATGCTGCGATAGTGAAATTCACGGCGAGTGCAAAAAGAATGATAGCCACATCAATGTCTCCGTTCGCACCACCAGAGACAAGGTTGCTCGCAAACAAGGAGACCGGGAGGTAGAGCAACCCCAGAACAAACAGCTCCACGATGTATCTGGCGTAATGCCTTGATTTTGGTCTTAGAATGTTAAAGACTAGGTTTCCTGCTATGTAGACGCCAACTCCCAGCCAGACAAACTGCTGAGATGCTTGAATGAAATATCCAATAATCTTTGGCGCGTGTATCAATATCGAGGATGGATTCGTAGTAACCTTGATCGCAAGTTGACATTGGACAGAGCAGTTTCCATTTGTAGGAAAAAATATAGACGCGCCTGTTGAGAGCCCAATGATCATGATAAGCACACTAGCTATCACAGAAAATAATCGAAGATAACCGGATGGAGTTAGCTTGCCGATGGATTCGATTCTGCGATCTATGTCGAAGCCCCTTACAATGAATGCAATGCCAACAATCACTGCGAAGAGAGCCAGAACGGATCCAGGATTATAGTAGGAAATGATCACGAGCGCGATGAATATTGCCCCAGGTACTCCCAGCGAGTATTTGGAGTACCTTGAGTCGAAGAAGAGCATTCTCAAATATCTACCAAAAACAACGTATGATTCCTCAAGAGACGCGCTGTGCTTGATCACTATCTTCTTGATTGAAATTACTGGAACGACGCCCTGCACAATTGGTGCGATCTCTTCCCCTTCCACGCCATCAGAAACAAGAACGGCACCATCAGCAGGGTAAGTCTTCAGGACCTCTGCAATTTGATTCCGTATCTTGCGATCTCCGGCAACCCCTCTTTCGAAAATCCCACTCACGAGTGCAACCTCGCAATCTTCCTCATTCCGTCTTAGGTCATCATATTGCCGAAGCGCGCCAAATATTGCATTGGCATCCGCTTCCTCCGGATCATTGAGCGCTAACTTAGAAGCCGCATCAAGACAAGCAGTACGACCGACTATTGGAGTCGTTACTCCTGCACGGCCAATGTCGTCGTCTCTATCTATGCAGACCACTAGCGTTCTCGGAGTCTTTTCATCATTTATGGAAGATAGTGGATGCTTCGTTTCACTTGAATCTTCTGATGGGGAGAATTGGTTCATGAACACAAAACGGCTACTTCAGGACTTCGTTGTCGTCACCGAAAACGAGTTTCTGCTCGTCCAGACTCAATTTTTCGCCCTGTTCATACTTCTTCTTTGCATCATCACGAGCCTGGTTCACCAGTTGTCTGGTTTTAGCTTTGCTGGACTCGTACTCCCTAGAGCGTTTGCCGTCAAGCTGACTGCGTCTTTGCCCTCTCAATACGTCAAGATCTGTTGTGGCCGATGTAATCTTCCCATCTAGCTCTACTAGAGTATTGTTGATACTCTCAATCTCTTGGAATAATTGATGTCGCTGATTCAGCATCGTCGCGACTCGCTCGTGTCTCGCTTTTACGTCAGGATCGTTCTCTGTCCTAAAGCGGTTCATATCGTCCAGCTTGGACTTTAATCCCTTGATTTGATCCATCAGTTTTGTGTGTTCCTGCATTGTTGAGTAGGCTTTCTTCCATGCCTTCAGTTTAGTTTCGAGGTCCTTTACAACTGCAACAAGTTGTTTCTCCTCATCTCTGGATAACCTTTCTGTTTGTAAACGCCATTCTACTTTCTTCAGCCGATCATTCAGTGCTTCACCACCCTTTGGGATGTTCTTCTCATAATCATTCAGCACTTTTTCGATTTCAGTTGACTTTGCCTTGACATCCCTAATCTTGGAGAGCAGATCTCTTCTGCTTGCCTTGAAGGTCGTCATATGTTCATAATATTCATCCAGCAACTTTCTATCGGTATTGATCTTATCAGTAAGCTCGCGTATCTCCTTACGTATGTCTCTCCTTCTCTGATCAAGTCGTTTGTATTCATTGATCATTTCCAATCTTTGAGAAGCGAGAGCATCG
>DAHVAI010000127.1 GCA_027314685.1 Nitrososphaerota archaeon
TCGCGCTCTATCTTTGAAAGTGTCTGCTCGGTAACAACTTCTGAATGGACGGTCAAATAATCAGCTCCTGATTCAAGAAACCTCTGGGAAAAATCTTCAGGGTGCTGAAGCATCAGATGGCAGTCAAGAGGGAGATCAGTAACTTTGTTTATTGACTTCACCGCTGCAGGTCCAAAAGTGAGATTTGGTGCAAAGACTCCATCCATGATGTCTACGTGGATCAAATCTGCTCCCCATTCTTGAAGGCGCGCAGCTTCCCTGGAAAGGTTTCCGTGATCTCCAGCTAGTATCGATGGCGCAATCTTTGGTGCCATCATTTCATTTCTCGAATGATCTTGTTGACTGTTTCCCTGTCAGGTACCTTCCCGTGATACTCTGGAGCCCATTCCATAAACTCAACACCTTTTCCTTTTGTGGTGTGTGCTATGATTACTGTCGGTCTGTTTCGCATTTGCTTTGCCCTAGCAAAGGCATCAAGAATCTGGGCGAAATCGTAACCGTCGACTTCTAGGACATTCCAATTGAACGCCTTCCATTTTGAGTTCAGTGGCTCTATTGGCATGATCTGTTCAGTCAAGCCGTCTTGCTGAATTCCATTTCTATCAACAATAGCGGTGATGTTATCCAAACCATACTTCGAAGCACACATCGCTGCCTCCCAAATTTGGCCCTCCTGCATCTCACCATCGCCCATCATCACGAAGACTCTGTAATCTTTCTTGTCTATTCGAGCAGCGAGAGCTTCTCCGATTGCAAATGATAAACCGACTCCTTCAGAACCCGCGCACATTTCGACACCGGGAGTTTTCTTGGTATCGGGATGCCCTTGCAACATGCTGTTTATCTTTCGCAGAGTTTTCAACTCTGATAATGGAAAATATCCTTGTTGAGCAAGGATGCAATATAGTAAAGGTGCGGCGTGACCTTTTGAAAGGATGAATCTGTCACGATTCGGCCATTTCGGGTTCTTTGGATCATGGCGCATTCCGTCATAGTAAAGGGCGACTAGTATCTCCACAGCGGATAGCGAACCTCCCGGATGGCCTGACCGAGCTTCGGCAAGGGTTTCCAAGATCAACTTCCTTGTAGCGATGGAGATTTCCTCCAGCTCAGCTATTGACTTCTTCGGCTCAGGAGGAAACATCATTGATTTAACCTTGAATTCCTCTCTCGAAGGTAGGCTTTTGAATCTAACGCCTCACAGGAACAACTGCGATATTTTCGAGCACTTTTTCAACCGAGCTGATGTTCTGGACAATTTCCCCGACGCTTAAGACTATTGTCCCTGAACGATCCCCTCGAATCGCAGCCGCCAAATTGCTCAACGCAGCTCCTTCAAAGGAATTGGCACCGGCTGCTATGGAAAGTGCGAGGACGGAGGTCATGGCATCTCTCACTCCTACTGGTCGGGCAAATTGTGTTGGAGAGGTCACAGGGGGAATTGTGGTCATGTTATTCTGCTCGAACACTGTAATTCCGCGCTCGGATCTTGTCAAGATTATCGCTTTGCAACCCAAGCGGGTTGTCAGATTCGTTGCAATGTTGCGCAAACCGGTTTCGTTGAGCACAGAAATGCCCGTTGCTATGCTAGCTTCCCGCTCATTCGATTTGACGTAATCGACGCCGCGGAAATCGAGATAGTGCCTCACTTTTGGTTGAGCAATTATCTTCTTTCCTGACGACTTGGCTAAGGCAACAATACTGTCTATTAGATAAGAGGTAATAGCTCCTTTGTCATAGTCTGCGATTGCAACAATGTCGCAATCCCTAACAAGAGAAACTGCATGCTTTAGCAGACTTTCCGTCAATTCCTCTGAAATGTCTTGTCTTACCTCTCTGTCAACTCTCAGGAATTGAACGCCGTTAACCATGTATCTTGTCTTGAGCGTGGTTGGGCGCTTATATGCTTCGATACCGCGCGTTATTATTCCAACCTCGTCGAGAGCCTTCCTAATCCACTCGCCCTCTGAGTCGCATCCAACAAATCCGATCACTTGAGCTCTCCCTCCGAGAGAGACTACGTTGTTCGCAAGATTTCCTGCGCCGCCTAAGCTAAGGCGTTCTCCACGCAAATCTCCGACAGGGACTGGAGCTTCTCTGGATATTTTTCTTGCTTCTATGGAGACGTATTTGTCCACCATCAGATCTCCAACGACAAGGATGGATTTTCCCCTAAAGCGAGAAACGATTTCGCCGAGCTTGTTTCTTTCGATAACCGCCATTAGGAGGGACGAGAAGTCTTCTAATCAACGGAATTTAAACATGGCCTTCGCGGTTTTCTTTGAGAGAACCATATCGTTTCGAGGTTTTTGGTCAGTAACGTCGCGAGTTCTTCATTTTCCCGAGGAGCTTAATCGTCGGGATCAGTCTGGGACGGCGATTCACTTCATCCCGCTAAGTCTTAGTTTTCCTTCGATTTAGAAGTTTTGGGTGCTTTACTTTTCGAATAGAGCCCGATATTAAACTACAATCGCCCTTCATAACAAGTGCTGTTTTCAAGTCGGCTTTCACTACATAACCGTGTTCGTTTTGAAACAAAATCTTTGCTCCTTGCGGCAGTTGTTCAGGTAATTTGTTTATTAGCATGTAACGCTTTTTTGGTCTCATCTCAGCAACTCCGCATACGCCTTTGTAGTCGAAATCCTGTCAGCGAGACGATACTTGGGCTTCAATTTTACTCTTATTGGTTCATCGTCACCCAGTTCTAACTTGCGATGCAAGGATTGCCTGTCGAATCTCAAGTAGAGTGAATCATGCTCGTCCATAGATTTCCCTAGTTCTGCGACAATACTTGACCTTGCACGATCTGATAGCCGAGAAATCAGGCTCCGCGCGACGAGCTTTGCATTTTCTCCAACGGCGTGAGCTTTAACGGATGTTATGGTGTTTCGAAAGTGACCTTCTACGCTTTCGCATACAACATCATCTTGTCTTAGGCTGAATGCATCGGACAAATCTGTCAACATCTTGTCGATATCTTCGGTGGCATGAACGAAGAAAGAAATTCTGATGGATGATATGTTCATTTGCGTCTTTTCCATATCCTTTCTCAAGAAATGCATATGTGTATCAACTTTATTGATATTCCTGTCCGACATATGCCAAAGAAGAAATCTCGTCTAACTGGGCTGAGAGTCGAGGACGTGTTGAACGAAGAATTGCGTAGAGAGATGGGCGTCGAAGAAGACCCTAACACTGGGCGCTTGCAACTCAGCCAGAGATTCACTCAGATAAATGAATGGGAAGACATTATGCATTCGGTGTACGAGCTTCCCATCGAGATAGAAGGCTACGCGAAACAAGTATCCGAGTTGAAATTTCTAAAGGAGATAATTGACAAGCTTTCGAGACAAGAGTTTGACAACGTGAAAAGGTCCGAAAGCAGGAAGAAACAGCTGAGTCAATTCGTTCAAACAATGCACCAGTACTACAACCTTGTTTTCAGTAGCAAGGGAGAAAAAACTGGTTATGGTGTCTTGATTTACTTTCCAAATCTTGGAAAGGATCCTGAAAGAAGTCGGGGTATTGTTCTTGTAGAGAGAAAGACTACTCGAAACAAGAAATCAGAAACCAAGTTT
>DAHVAI010000145.1 GCA_027314685.1 Nitrososphaerota archaeon
GACCTGGTGAAGCCTTGCCAAAGAACTCGTTGACGTGCCTTGATGTTATTCCGTCGAATATGAGGTCGTCAGGTTTCTTTCCCTTGCAGAATTCCTTCAGGTTGTCAAGCGCCGCGTGATCCTCGGGCGCGATGACCAAAGTCTTTTGCCAGCGGACGTAATCCTTGCCGAAAAAGTCAAAGTCAATCGCGTTCTCTTTGAATTTCAAGTGCTCGACACGAAGAGTAGACGCGCCGACTGTGTCAGCCTCATCCTCATCCTTTTCGTCTCCGACCCTCATCGCTAACTTGTCGATCAAGAAGCAGGCCGTTGCAGTCCTTCTTGTTTTTGGATCCTTGACGCTCATCGATTTCGAAATGTAAGACCTCACCTTTTCGATTTTCTTTTCGAGCTCCCGTGCCTTGTCGTACTTGCTCTTATCTCGCATCTGTCTAATGTTTGAAGAATCGTGCAGCCACACGTACTTCACCTTGTCCGATAGCTTGTCTGTCCAGCACGCGATCCACATGTTGCCCGGTTCGTGAATCACCTTCCACTTGCCTGGAGGTACTGGAGCGTTCTTGTCTAAGTTTAGTGTAATATCTTCCTCTGCAATTCGAGGTTTCCAGTGTCCACGTTTTGGATGGGAATTGTGAACAACGAAGCCGTTTGCAATAAAATTCGGGCTTCTCGTATCACTCATAGATACATCGAAAGTTTGAGCGCGTCCGGACTCTTTGATGTCCAATATTCGTTCCAGAGTGTACAGATCAGAATCCAATATGTTGAGTCTAGTCCAATCCCAACTTGTTCGAAGTGACTTCAAACGACTAGCCAACGAATAGTCTCGTGTTCTCTCGCCGTCGAACACTTCTCTTTCTTCAAGGAGTTTTAAAACAGAACCATACTCGTTAATGAAGAAACGATACGTTTGATTCGAGCCAAAACCTCTCTTTTCTCTAAAAGATATGTTTGAAACTTGGAGACCTGAGCCGATGGCAAGCTCGCGCAGGTCTTCCACCAGACGTTTGTTGGGTGATTCAAAAGCGAATGAGGCGTATTTTACACCTTTTGCTCGGTTGGTTGAATAATGTCCATCCGCATCTAAATATCCTCGAATGAATGAGTACTTGATATCATCAGCTAGATTGAACACCCATTCTGGAACCCTCTTTGTTAGCGCAGTGCCAGTTACACCCAACTCTTCAAAAAATCTGGGAAATTCTGATGAAAATATTTTCACAACCCGAGAGTTTCCTTCGTCATGCCTCTTCACAATCGCAGGTATCCCTAGCACGTCCTCGGAGATTTGCTTGTACTTTTGAAGCAGCTTCGGGTGCCCCTCACAGAGCACTATTCCTGAAGGCCTTCCATCTTGTCCCTTCAGAAGATAACCATCACCCAAATAGCAGCCGAGGAGTCTCGCGAATTTCTTGGATATTGTCATCCCATTGTACATCCTAGTTGGCGATTTGCTGTATTTGCTGCTTCCTGTGGTTTGGTAGCGCTTTACCACGACGACGTAATCTCCCCTGATCAGCTTCGATAACGGAACCCAGGTTAATGTGGCAGGATACCTCTGACTAGAGAAAGTACCATTGCTATTCCGATGATCAATCTTCTTAGTTCTGAGAACAAGGAATGGATGATTACCTGTAGCTCGAATTGAATGCGTTCGAGTTCTGATTTGGAAAACAGCCCTCATTCCTTGTTTCGCTACGGAGGCGACGGTTTTGTAAAACATCTTGTGGGAACCGCTATGCGTCGCAATTTTCTCTTTGATCCCTAACTCTTGGACATATTTGGGTGCATCCTCAGTCTTGAGAATAGTATCACTGGCGACACATCCCCTCCCCATG
>DAHVAI010000162.1 GCA_027314685.1 Nitrososphaerota archaeon
AACCTCTTATGCTCTGTGGAAGGGCATCCAGAAGATCGAGGAAATGAACGGTAAGACTGACTTCCTATTCTTTGGCAAGGTCGCAATTGACGGGGAAACTGGTCAAGTAGGGCCAGGTTTGTCGGTTAGAATGGGCTTTCCCGTAATTACCTATGTTGCAAAGACCATCAGAGTAGATCTCGAACAACGTCTAGTCGAAGCAGAAAGAAGAGTAGACGATGGCATCGAAAGAGTGAAGGTTCCGATACCATGCGCCTTGACGGTAACCGATGCAGCAAACCAACCTAGACAGCCAACTATTGAGGGTTTGATTCGGGCAAAGAATACCAAGATCATTTCACTTAACAAGGATGCGGTTAATGCCGACCCAAAACGCATTGGATTGGGAGGTTCTCCCACATATGTGAAGAAAGTAGTAGTGCCACCACCTAAAAAGAAGGGAGAGATCAGAGATGCAAGTAATCCAAAGGAAGCTGCAAAGTGGCTGATAGACCATCTAGTGCAGATCGGAGCATTTGGTAAGAAAGTTACAGGTGGCGTGATTCCAGATCAGACTGCGCAGAGCGAAATTCAACCCCAATATCCACAGGTACAGCTCACAGGAGCACACAGCGATGTTTGGGTCTACGTAGAACATAGAAATGGTCACCCTTCGAGAGTTTCTTGGGAATTAATGGGCGAGGGAAAGCGACTAGCTGGAGTTTACGGCACGAAACTATGTGGTGTTATTCTCGGGAGCGATGTGAGAACACTGGCTAACGAGGCGTTTGAGTATGGCGCAGATAAAGTATACCTGGTTGAAAATTCAATACTGAAGGAGTATAGAAGCGAGACCTACGGTAAGGCGTTCGCGTATCTCTCGAACAAGTACTGTCCTGAAGTTATTCTAATGGGTGGAACACACAATGGTCGCGATCTCGCAGGTGTCCTTGCAACCCTGATCGAGACTGGCCTTATTGCAGATTGCACTTCACTTGACATCGATGAGAAGGGAGGGTTCAACGGCACAAGGCCTGACTTTGGTGGAAAAGAGCTTTCGACGATAGTCTGCCCGAAGAACAAACCAACCATGGCGAGTGTGAGAACCAGGGTCATGAAAATGCCTGCAAGAGTTCAAGGCAGGGCCGGGGAATTGATTATTGACAATATCGAACTGGACGAAGACCAAGTCAAGGAGAAATTGATATCATTCATTCCAATGGAAAAGATTGGAGCTAAGCTGGAAGGAGCTGATATTATAGTCTCAGGTGGAAGAGGACTTGGATCTCCAAAGAATTTCAAACTTGTCGAGGATCTTGCAGAAGTTCTTGGTGCTCAGGTTGGATCTACAAGAGCGGTTGTTTATCTTGGATGGGTGCCTAAGGAGACCCAGATTGGACAGACCGGAGTAACAGTGCGAGCAAGACTTTACTTTGCGGTAGGTCTATCAGGCGCAATACAGCACCTAGTGGGAATGGAAAACTCTGACACGATAGTCGCCATAAACCGAGAACCAGACGCGCCGATATTCGGCGTTGCTCATTTCGGGATTGTGGGTGATCTTTTCCAAGTAGTCCCGGCGTTGATAGACGAAATCAAAACAAGAGGCCTTGCGAGAACTAGCTAAGTGAAACAATATTTGGTAGATAGTTTTGACGTGATAATTGTCGGGGCAGGACCTGCTGGTGTTGCTGCAGGGATCACAACTGCAAAAGCCGGACTCAAGACCGCGATTGTAGAGCGCGGTGACTTCGCAGGTAGCAAGAATATGTTTGGTGGAATCCTGTATACAAAACCAACTGCCGAAATCGTGCCAGAGTTTTGGAAAACTGCTCCAATCGAACGGCGTGTTCTGGAGTATCAGTTCTGGTTACTTTCAGAAGATTCTCACGTGCAAATTGCTCACAGAAACCAAAAATTTGTGAGAGACTTCAACGCTTTTACTGCACTGCGCGCTCGCTTTGACAAATGGTTCGCCCAACAAGCTGAGGCGAGCGGTGCAACCATTCTTACTAGAACAACGGTCACCGGAGTTCTGAAGAATAACAGCGGAAAAATCAACGGAGTATCAACCGATCGGGGAGACCTTTGTTCGGATGTAGTCATTGCTTGTGATGGAGTAAATTCCTTGGTATCGAAAGGCGCTGGCCTTCATGACGAGTGGAAACCAGAGGACATTGCGATCTCTGTGAAGGAAACATACTCCTTGCCGAAAGAGAAGATTGAAGATCGCTTCAATATTAGGGGCGACGAGGGAGTCACTATCATGATCTACGGCGGAAGAAGAGAGGAGTATGCCGGATTCATTTACACTAACAAAGATACAATATCGTTCGGAATGGGAGCTATTATGAGCGATCTTGCTGCAAACAAGATTCGACCACAGGATATCTTGGAGTGGATCAAATCGCATCCTTCGATCAAACCGCTCATCGAGGGTGCTGCGCTTAGAGAGTACACGGCACACCTTATTCCTGAAGGCGGGTACAACAAAATTCCGCCACTCTACACCGATGGCATGATGGTCGCCGGCGATGCCGCCATGCTTGTGAATGCGCTGAATTGGGAAGGGACAAATTTTGCAATGATATCAGGCAAGTATGCGGGGCAGACTGCTATCGAGGCTAAGAAAGCTAACAACTATACTGCTTGTCAGCTTGCCAATTACAGGAATTATCTCGAGAGCTGTTTTATTCTTAAGGACCTGAAGAAATTCAGACAGGTACCCCATTACATCGCATCAAACAAGCAGTATCTTACGATTTATCCAGAAATTTTAAACGGCCTATTCTACAAGTTTATGGAGGTGGATGGGCGCCCAAAAGAAGATCACCTAAAGGAAATGAAGGATGAACTATTCACAAAACGCGGAAGAGTAAGGCTCCTAAGGGATCTGTACGGATTGTATCGGAGAGTCGCATAGATGAGTACTCAACAAGCTCAGGGATCACAACAGACGCAACCTAAAATTCCTGTAGAGGAGAAGCTTTATCTTGCAAAGTACAAGCTCGACGAGCGTCCTCACCTTGTTGTTCTTGACCAAGATGTCTGCAAAAAATGCGCTCAAATCAATGGGACACCTCAACCATGTATGATACTATGTCCGGCCGACGTGTACAAATGGGAGGATGAAAAGAAAAACGTCGTCTCCTATGACAATTGTGTCGAGTGCGGAGCCTGCAGGATAATTTGTCCTTATGCGAATATCGAATGGAAGTTTCCTAGGTGGGGTAGAGGGCTGTCCCATCGGTATGGTTAGATTACTACATTTGCAGCGAACCAATTGCTTCCTTGAGTGAAGCTGCCCCTCTATCAAAGGATTCCTTTTCCTTTCCTGAAAGTTGCAACTGCACAATTCTCTCAACCCCGTCCTTTCCTATCACTGCTGGAACGCCAATGCATATTCCGGATAGTCCGTACTCGCCTTCGACATATGCAGATACAGGAAGCAACGCCTTCTTGTCGTACCTCACAGCCTCCACCATTCTTGCGATGCCGTTTGCTGGCGCGTAGAATGTGGCGCCCTTCTTAGCTATTACCTCAGCAGCGACCCTTCTTGTCTTTTCTATGCAGTCATCGAGCTCTTGCTCTGACAAGAGATACTTAACTGGGATACCATTTACAGAAGTGTAGCTTGGTACAGGTGTCATTGATTCTCCATGCTCGCCGATGACCAATGCGTCAATCGAAGATCTAGAGACGTTCAAGTACTCCGAAAGGAATTGTTTGAATCTCGAAAGATCTAGCATCCCGCTCATGCCGAAGACTCTGTTTTTATTGAAACCTGTGCTTTTCAGCGCAACGTATGTCATGGCGTCCAATGGATTGGACACAACAATAAGATTTGAATTTGGCGCATATTTTGCAACTTCAGTGGACACAGACTTGACGATGCCCGCATTCTTAGCAAGAAGATCCATCCTAGTCATGCCAGGTTTTCTTGCAAGACCAGCGGTTACTACTACAATATCAGAGCTCTTGAGAGCCGAATAATCGTTTGATCCCTTGATTTTCACATCGACTCCCAATTCTGAAGCCATATGGCTCAAATCGAGAGCTTCGCCTTCAGGCAAATTGGGGATTATATCCACCAGAGTGACGTCGTCCACATTTCTCTGTACCAATATCATAGCAAGCGTACTTCCTACCCTGCCTGAACCAATGATCGATATCAATTTAAGAAATCATCCAAAATTATCTTCGGCATTTTGCATTAAAAAGCGTTATAGGGCAGACGCGCATTTGCTTGACGATGAAAGAGCGGAGCTATCATCGCAACGTGATTGAAGTTAATTCATAGTGTTTCAAAAAGAGTGATACCCAATTGGAAAAAAACTCCCGACCACCAAGAAGTTTGGGCAGAGAATTTTCAAAGGACACAGTATGTATCGTGGAATCAAATGTTG
>DAHVAI010000163.1 GCA_027314685.1 Nitrososphaerota archaeon
CGAATTTACTCAAAGATGTGTTAAATAGATATCAAAAGTGGAAGATGTGGCTAAGTCAGAAGAATCTCTCGCCACAGGGTCGTGAGAAGTTCACCTCATTTGTCAAAGCGAGTGACAGAGAGCTAAATGACTTGTGTTGCGGATCTATTAGGTTGAACACTCTAGGCCTTGAACTGGTGTCCCTGGCCAAACTTGTTTTCCGCGAGAAGTCAATCGCCGGATTCCGTTTCCCAACACAGGAATGCCACAGTTTATATGCAGCCGCAATAGAATGTGCAGTTACTAGGGATCAATCGGAAGAAGCAAGACCAATCGCAATATATGCCACGGACCTTTCGGGCATGCATGAGTACCTATCTTACAATGACAGCGAGAATGGTATAGGCAATTACATCTCAAGTGAGTCCTATCACTCTAGTGTTGACGATGCAGCGAAGAACACTTTGGAATATACACCTGATATATTGACTGTCAGGAAATTGACCCACCTTCCACTGCTATGCGAAGATATTTTACCATCATTGATACTTGCACATATAACCCTACCTCACGAAGCTGAAGATTATAGAAGGATAATCGAAAATTCGATTCAGTGTAAAATACCTGCATTGTTGGTTTATTCACCAAGTGCAACTTCAATTGAGCAAGTTCTTCAAGAAAAAAGAGTGCCGTCATGGGAAATTCCCAGATCATCACTAAATGAGCTACTGTCTGTTTCCAAATTTCAAGAACATTGTCATGCAACTTACCAGGACTCTGACAGTCGATCCCTAAGAATCGCAGCCCAAGGTTGGCAAGTCAATCCCCTGCCGATTACCGATAAGGAACTCAACTTGGCAACAATCGGTGTCTTTAGGGAACTGCTGAAATTAGCCAAGATGGCCCCTCCAAATCAAGATATGGAGTTGGACAGAGTCATATATTATGGTTGGGAATTTCTAAAGAACATAGAATCTCTGAGTTCATCAGTGAGGGTATTCGATCAGATCGCTCATCGGACTTCTATGAGCATGCCCCTGACCGAAAGACTAATGACTTTGACCAAATGGATCTCGCGTTTCAAAGTTACGCACTCTGATCTTTCGGAGGAGTCTTCTTATCTAGCCAGATTGTGCGATTTGCTTTTGACAAGATTGCAGGATGGAAGTGTCGGATTACCTGCGGCAATGCTGCAATTAGTGGAGAGATCCATGAAATATGGAAAACCACTTATCCTGGTCTTCTGCACACGAACTATGGCCATTGCCGCTGATGCCTTCATACAGGATGAGTTATCTCGACAAGGACACAGTATTGAAAATTCATGGCTCACGGCCACCGTTTCAGATATGAACAGAAGCACAGTACATGACCTCTTGAAGCAAGGAAACATCAAGGCTGTTGGTTTGCCCATAGTCAGCATACCTACTTGCAGACATAAGAATCATAGATACCTCTTTGGACTGCCCATTAGTCATCAAATTGTTACCTGCTTATATCAATCACAATCAGAAACGTTTCGTCGGCTGTTTGAGTCTGCCTGCTATGACGACGTAGACCATATCAATACTGAACGATGCCGGATTTTGAGGAAGTTTGGAAGATCGGTGCCATCTATTCATGTTGAGAACTCACGGATTACAAACATCATAGTAAGCCAGCTTCCAGAGTTTACTAACGGAGTAATTCATTTTCCCAGCACGATAGGGGACGTTTCCAGAGAAGTGGTAGATGAATTGACAGGTGGTTATAATGATGGACAAACTCTGGATGACTTCGAAAATCGCGAAGTAGACAGGACCGACTCATCGGAACTGCCAGAGAATATGGAAAAGAATCCACAAATTGCCATCCCTTTACTTCTTGATGATGAATTTCGTGTCTTTATTTCACCAGGACACAGAGTGTTCACTTTAGAGTATGACGGGACTGAAGTATATCCTGTCCGAGCAAGAGATTTGTCTGTGGGCGACGTGATAGTCACAGTCGAAGGTTCTGTGGCCTATACCCTAACACAGCGGCTTCTTCAGGAATTGTCTAGGCAATCTGAATGGTCCACCCAGGTTAGATTCAGATCGATGTGGGTAGAAACCATGAAAGAATGGACATCCGATCCAAGTCATACAACAAGACAGCTTCTAGTTGAACTGGCTAATTTGGGTTCATCAATAAGAAATGAGAACACAATAAAGTACTGGATTGAAGGAGATGTTGTAATAGGCCCAAGAGATCCAGATGACATAGTTCGCATCGCAGAAGTATGCAAATCGAAGACACTGGCAAGATATTCAGACATGGTGATATCATCGATAGAGAATCTTAGAAAGATCCACGAATTAGTTAAGGAAAAGGTCATACACAATGCCTTGAGGAACTACGCAGCAAGAACAGCTAGTAGTTCCGTTGCGTCAAAACTCACAGGGGAGGACAGCATCGAGAAGTTCGTCAAGGACATTAGAATCTACAAAGTAACTGGTATAGATCCCTTAAGAAGTGTCCATCCCTCTCTTTTGAATTCCATTTCTTCGCACGCGTAGGGAGGCGGTTCTGATCATCATATACCACCACATAGAGAAAGAGATACAGTTTGTCTTGCGACTGAGGTAGCAGTTATGATGTCATTGACTGTGTGGACATACCTGGGAGTAATTCAAACGTCGAGGGGAAAAGAAATGCACTCATCGTCCTCAGAGAGACGATCG
>DAHVAI010000179.1 GCA_027314685.1 Nitrososphaerota archaeon
GGATCGCAGATTCGATCCCCGTACTTGGGGTCGAGGATTTCTGTCATCATCCGGATGATGTGCCTAGGAGTCCGGAACTGCCCGTTCTTCCCTGCTGTCGTCAGTTGGCTCAGAAGGTACTCATAGAGATCTCCTTGCGCATCCCTATTCTGTTCCTTGATATGCAGGTCATTGATGATCTTCACGGCCTCGATGAGGAGCGACGGCGTTGGGATTACGAAGCTCGAATCTCGCATGTACCGGCTATAAACCGATTCAGAGGTTCCGTTCAGGTTCCTCAAGAAGGGAAAAACTACGTCTCTAACGTGTCCGAACATCTTCTCCGCGGACATCTGTGTCCATTTTGACCACTTGCAGTTCTCATTCCCACTGAAGATCGAATCGTACTTCCTCTCGAGAAGCTTTGCATTCTGCTCTCTGACGACATCTTCATCTTCCAATCGCTTCATGAAAATCAGATATGACATCTGTTCGATGGCCTGAAGGGGATTTGAGATCCCTCCGCTCCAGAACTTATCCCACAGCAGGTTAACCTTGGACTTGAGGGAGGAATCTAGCGTATCCGTTCATCTCCCATATACTGTTGGACCAGACTCATGTAGAGTTCATCGCTCGCGTCGGTTGATTGTTTCTGGAGTTCCTTAAGTGACTCCATTTTCCGGACAGTACTTGCAAATCTAATTTGTAGGTCCTTGGGTGGAATGCAGATCTTCAATTTCTTGATCTTCCCTTGAAAGAGATTCCCTTGCGAAGACTGGTTTATCTGACTGGCAATTTGCCTTTGGAGATAATCGCTGGTAAGCAGGTACTCCAGATATTCCGGAATCAACTTGTTCAAATCGGGTCTGACTAGCGCGACGCTGCGGACCATCTGAAACCTCAAATCTCCCTTGACTCGGGCGACTCTACCCACGGACCCAGAACACGAGATTAGGATGTCACCGGTCTGAGGCTTGATTCTTCTGCTAATTCGCTCATATTCATCTTCGTCGATGTAGTCTACATCGGTCAACGTGATTTCATGATTGAGGACGTTCCTGGCCGAAAGCAGATAGATGCCTTTGGAAACTCTGCGGGGAGTGATGTGCTCCCCGTCTGTAATCCGAAGGGACCTTTTCTCCAATTCGATGTGACTTGGAGTATCGTCGAGATACGCCCGAAACACACTATAGAAGACTGCACTCAGGATAGATTCTGTCGTCTCGTCCGCCTGAACTCGAAGGATTCTAGTAGCCCTGACTTGATCTAGGGTCTCGGCTATTTCCTTTTGTCGAGATAATGGCGGAAGCAACACCGTATATTTCTTTGCAAATTGTGTGTTGATCCCACCGATCGCAGCTCCATGAAAGCTAGCTGATATTTGCCTCTGACCCCATTGTGACTGCAGATGGTAATAAAGAAACCTCTGATCAACGACGTCCTTCTTCCCGCGCAAGATGAAGATGTGCTCGTTGACTGCTGCTACCTTGAAGGGAAAGTCGTCTCTTACTATGGACACCTTACCAGTCGTCGCGCCATCCTTGACAAGAAGCACGTCACCTTTCTTGATCTTGCCCCTTGTGAGTCGACGATAGAACCCTTCGGGAATGAGACCAACCGTCTCGAGCTTGAACCCACCGTCCCCATCCAGATGCTCTCCGCCTAGACTAGGGATTCCTTGGCCGATTTCCTTGATGCCGCCCTTGGGCCGTGATCCGTTCTCCAGCGTTTCTAGCGCATCAGATAGCTGAAGTGACGCCCGGATGTCGCTTAGTTCGGTTCTCAAGAGGGAGCCCCCTTTCTACGTAGCAGTTCACTCGGAAATGGAACGGAATCCTTCCGACTTTTCCTAATCGCCGTATTTCTTTCGGCGATGGCATTCTCGATTGCTTCTCTTAGATGTTCAAGAGAACTTGCCGGAATCCCGCTATCGATTTCAAAGATCTTCTCACTGTCATCGACTGTTACTGTCCAACTGAAGTTGTCGTCTCGCCTGTTGTATGCGAAGTTACTTGTGACCGCAATTCTTGAGAAGTGAGGATTATCGATCTCTGTAAGAATCAACCTCCTCAAGGAGGAGTTGATCGTCTCACCGTTCTTGTCGCAATACTGCTGGAATCTGGTGAACTCTTCTCGCGGGATCTTAGCCAATACGACCTTGTTCCCGAGCGACTTCCCGGTCTGAACAGACAACATCCTTCCTAGGTTATCTGTCGGTACTTATACTTACCGGGTTTACCCGGGTTAACCCATTTCTAGGGCGGGAAGGACAAGGCCGCTACTTCATCCTGATGGAGTTGCAGTCTTTCACGATTTCCACTAGTTCAGAAATCTGGAACTTGTCAAGAGGCCGCTCATTCGACAGTGGAGGGGCGGCAAAGTCCTTCAGTTCAAGGTGCTTTGTCCTCGCAAAGACCTTCTTCAGCACCTGAAGGAACTTCAGCTGTTCAGAGTTGAAGTTCTGGTGCTTCTGAATGACGTATTCGCCAAATTCATCTTCAATGAGGAGCTGCGGGTCTGGGTCCTTTGACATTCCCAGGATATCTCTGAGGAAGACCATGACGTCCAGCTTCTGAATTGCCTGGATATTGTCAATC
>DAHVAI010000248.1 GCA_027314685.1 Nitrososphaerota archaeon
TATCGTCTCTGCTGCCGTAATCTGAATCAGCTCTTCGTAGAGCTCTGGAGGATTCTGGTCCCTGTGCAGCCTCTCTCCGGGCTGCGGTGGCGAATACAGCAAGATGTCTCTCTGGATCCGTGAGTTAATGTTGAACCTGGCAGATTCCATCTTGTAGGCGAAGATCGGCTCGTAGCGGAACGGTTCCTGTGTGATGCCCTTGTACCAGATCAGAGTCCTGAAGGGGTTGGTTGCCCTGCAGATCTCGGTCAGCCTTGTCGAGCTGTTGAAGATCAAGGCGTAGTCAATCGTGACGCGCCTGATTTCAGTGAGAAGCTTCGCAAACCACAGCATGTAGTCTGCGTCGTCCAGGACAAAAGGTGGTGACGTGAGGGTGCAGTCGATGGATTTCACAGGGACCTGCTTCAATAGTTCCAGCGCGTCGCCAATCTTGATTTCTTCCGGCAGCTCGGGCCTGGATTGCTTCCTGATCGCCTGCTCAAGCTTCTCTCGTTTGTCAAAGATCCGAAGGCGGGCATAGGCAGAGCTTACAGCCTTCCCCTTGTTCAGATCCTCGATCAGTTCCAGCTTGCGCGGATTTTTCGATTTCCAGATTTCTCTTTTCCTCTCGAACGTCTTCCGTGATTCGTTGAAATTCTTCGCAAGCATGTCTGATACGCGACCCCTGGGAAATTGCGCCAGGGGTTCCACAGAGTCCTTTTTCCCTCAACGGAACTACGCTGAGTAGCCCTTTGGTCAGTTCGACTCTTTGTTTCAGCCACCCATATAGATCAATCTTTAGAGACTGATTTTTTGGATCTCCGAGTATTGTCATTGGCTCCTGTTCGCCATTCAGTGAAATAACAATAGACTTGCCAAGCCAAATTCCCTGAACCAAAGTCACGCGCCTGATCTGAGAGTAGCAAAAGATAGACTTGCTTAGCCTAGTCACGACCTCGAACCGGTCTTTATAGAAAGTTGCTTTCCTGACCCGCAATGAAAACGCTCTGTAGGCGATGAGCAGCTCACCTACTGCAATCACAAAAGGTGTTATTTTCGAGACAATATCGGCATTGGCGAACGCTAGATTTCCGATGCCCAAAATGATGAAGAAGACGAATATTGTTAGCGCCATGATGATGTACCAGGTGATAGATGACGAAGGAACGCATCTTTATTAAGTAAAGTACTATCCCGTCGCCTCATCCTGTTTTCGAGTGCTCCTCGTTCTTCTTCCGAATCAGCCACGTGTTAAGATCCATCTTGAGCCATCTGTTCTTTGGATTTGCTTGAATCACTAATGGATCTTCCTCATCCTTAAGGGCAATGGTTATCGATCCTTCGTTGATAACACCTTTGACGAAGGTAACATCATCTATCATGGCATATGGGAATTCTTTCTTGTACTTCCAGCCAGATACTTTGAAGCGGTTTTCGTAAAAAGTAGCGCTCCTTACCCGAGCTTTGATATTTTTGTAAATGACATATATGCCAGCCAGAGCGACGATTGTCATCATGCTCTCCCAAACTACATCAATTGGAGGAAAGAGAAAGACAATGGCCAGAGTAACCCCACAGAAGACAAGGCACAAACCAATACCAAAGGGGAATGCTACTGAATATGAAAACTGTGGGTTTTCCAAGTCTGATTCCAATTTTCACTAATCCCACTCAGAAATCTCGTGTAACAATGTGTTGAAAAGACCATTACCTTCGCCTGATCTTATCACTTTTTCTGTCTGACCAACAGTGGCGCCTTGCCCTGCTTCAATGGCGTACTGTTCTCCGTCTATACCACTTGCAATGGTTTCTATTCCAATTGAAAGCACAGTAGGTGCAAACGGACCCGTATAAATGGCACCATACGAAATGAAAACGCCTGCGGCGATGACCCCCACGGATATCAATACGGACTCAGTCTGAGGATTAGTTAAATCCACTGCTCCTCCTTCTGGGTAGGAACATCCGGTATAATCTCTCGCACTGCAAGTGCCGTCATTTGAAGTCGGTGTCGAGCTACCTCCAGTACTATGTGTCACCATGGTAGTCTGAGAAGAAGTCTGCGTTGCAGTTAACGAAGCACTACTGCTCGAACTAGATGTGCTGCTAGAAGATCCAGTCTGACCAGATGTAGGCAGTGGCGGTGTGGGAGGTAGCATTGGAGGCGTTGGAGCTATCCGATGAATCAGAGGGGGGTGTACTCGTGCTACCCGAAGAAGGGGCCTTACTCTCACATGCCACTAAGAGTTGACAAGAAAGCTAAAGAGAGTTATTCTTAGCCCTCAAACTATGAAATGCATAAATTCATAGTTTGCCCAGTTGTTTAGATCGTGAAAATCTCTAAGAATATAGAGATGTCAATTGTTAGCATGGGCCTGCTCCTTGTCATAATTCCTTTTGCATTTGTTTGGCAAAGTGAGCCTTCAGGCCAAATCATTCGAGTTCTCCTCATTATCGCTGTCACGATAGCTATGGGTGTCGGACTTCTTATACTAGGGTATGGAGTAGCGAAAAAGGCAACAACGGGTAGCGGATGAAACTTTGCGAGCAAGAACTAACATCCAGCAATGATATCGTCTTTTTTCATCGCAAATAGTAACGGAACAATCTTGCTACCAGTCGTATGAACAATGCATTCCTGTCGAGGTGGTTTAACTAACATGATTCCTTTATCATGATCTCCGAGACGCCCATCGACTTTCCAGATAGGTCAATGAACAAACGTGAGGTCGCTATGAAGGTTTCAAATTTCTGAGTGTGACATTGATTTTATGAGACTGAGCCAAGAAGATGACAAGAAACAATAGGAGAATCGCGAACACAAGAACTACAGTAACAAGAAGATCAAAATTGGATTTCACTTCAGCCAGGTGTA
>DAHVAI010000187.1 GCA_027314685.1 Nitrososphaerota archaeon
ATCGCCTGCGACGAGGATCAGTGTCATCGATAGTATCGTGAGGATCAACAGCGAAGAAAGCGACTTTGGATAGTCGTCATCGTAGCTGATCGAATAGCCGCAGGTTCCCAGCCAGACTAGGCAAGATATCAGAAGAAAGAACGAGTTAAGCGGCGTGATTGCAATTTGAGCTGAGTTGCCCGGGGTAATGTTCCAAAGATCTAGCGTATACGTCACGCCAGAGCCAAGAACAGACAAGGCAAGAGCCGCACCTACCGCAGAAGCTGCAACGCCGAGAGAGTAGCTGGCTCGTTTGGAGAATATTCCCATCAAAGCTGCTCCGCCAAACAGAACGAACGTTGCCGCTGTGAGAACAGCCAGGTCAGAGGGCAAGCTAGACAACTGCCTCCTTTTCAGTCAGAGATCCTCTTTCGTCATGAACAGAAGCTCCGTTCGGCTTTACTTTTCCCATTGCCATCAACAGACCTTGCAGGATCTGAATCGGGCTGGGTGGACATCCAGGTATCTCCACGTCCACTTTGATTATCTCCCGGAGTGGAGAGACAAAGCTCTCTGTTCCTTTGAATATACCTCCGCTTATCGGGCATGCTCCAACCGCAATGACAAGTTTCGGTTCCGGAATGCTATCATACACCTGCTTCAGTACACCTTCCATCGCCTTGTTAGGCGCGCCAACGACAACTAGAGCATCGGCGTGTTTGGGAGAGTTGGTGAAGAAAATGCCCAAGCGATGAAGATCATAGTAAGGATTTGAAAGGTTCTGCACTTCATAGTTACATGCGTTGCACGAACCAACGTCGACCATCAGAATGTGAAATGACCGCTTGAACGTCTTCCAAGCGTGCTCATATCTCTTGAGCAACTCCTCGTTAGATGTGTTGCTAGAGTCTGCAAAGTACGATTGAAGGCTATCACTCCCGATACTTTCAAACGCAAAACCTGCCTGAGAGCATTTCTGGCAGTAAATGCACTTGCCAATATCAATTCTGCCTTCTTTCGGAGATGCGGCTTCGATCGCGCCGGTCGGACATGTCTCGCGCCCTTTTTCCCAGTCTGATGATTCAGTTGAATGCGGAGGAGAAGATCTCCGCGGTACCTCTTCTGGCGTAGGACTCTTTGCTGGGTACTTTGTAGTGATGATACCTTTTCTCAATCCGCGAAGGAGCCAGAGTTTTACCATTTTTCGATCA
>DAHVAI010000195.1 GCA_027314685.1 Nitrososphaerota archaeon
TTCGGAGATAGACGCTTGCAGTGATTATGGAACCGCGCGCAACGTTGTCAAACCATCTTTGTACATCTGGGTCTTCAAGAAGAAGATGAGTGTATGCACTCTTCTTTGGACTTCTTGGACACTTGCACGCTTTCCATGCGCAAGACGAGATTTCGGGATTTTTCGTTTAAAGGTTCCACACCTAAACGTAAGCGGGCCCGGTGGGATTTGAACCCACGACCCCCGGCTCCGAAGGCTTGCACGTTCTTGAAAGCAAGACACGATGCCCTGATGTATGCTGATCAAGATGCGACCAGATGCACGCGGAAGCCAGAGCTAAAAGCTCCATGCTAGGCTACGGGCCCCGACTATACTTTCTTTGCCCTTCTTTTCAGTCTTTTACTTTTTGGCGCAAAGGGCTTTGTGAGGACTCCTTCCTCGCAAATTATGGCGGTGATCAATTCGGGCGGCGTGATGTCGAATGCGGGATTGAATGCTTTGACGCTTTCAGGTGCGGTTTGTTCGCTCCTGACCCTTCTCACTTCATCCGCAGATCTTTCCTCGATTTTCACCTTTCTCCAATCTGTCTCAAAATCAAATGTTGAGAGAGGCGCAGCAACGTAGAACGGGATGTGGTGTCTCTTCGCAAGAGCTGCAATTTGATAGGTTCCCACCTTGTTGAAAACATGACCGGTTCTGGTTATCCGGTCAGCTCCCACTACAACTCTGTCAATCAGTCCTCTCTGCATCGAGATTCCGACGGCAGTGTCAGAAATCAGCGTAACGTCGAAGCCGTCATTCGTCAATTCATAAGAAGTGAGTCTTGCACCCTGAAGTACGGGCCTAGCTTCCGCAGCGAAAACTTTCAGGGTCTTTCCCTGCTTCGTGACGGATCTCAAGACGCCTAGTGCTGTTCCATACCCTACAGTTGCGAGCGCGCCAGCGTTGCAGTGCGTTAGTACTGTGTCGCCCGAACGAATCAGTTTCGCGCCGAGGTCAGAAAGTTTCTTGTTTGTTTCTACGTCTAGGTCCGCAAGTCTCTGGACAAATTCGACTACTTTCTTCTTTGAATCTGAATCAATAGTTTCAGACAAATCCGATTTGATGAATTCGACAGTCTTGTCTACTCCCCACGCCAGGTTCACGGCGGTGGGTCTAGCAGATTTCAGTGCAATTAGGTCAGGCTCAATTTCGCGGAGCAATTCACGCTTGGTCTGTGAGTCTGCTCTTTGAACCGCAAGAGCAACCCCCATGGCTCCTGCAACGCCGATCGCTGGAGCGCCTCTAATCTTCATTGTCTTTATTGCATTTATCACGTCGGGAACAGTAGTACAACAAACAAAGTTGAACTCTTTTGGAAGAAGCGTCTGGTCGATCATAACGATAGCATTTGATTTTTCGTCCCACTCGATCGTCCTCTGTTCGTAGAAGCTGAGCTTCTCTTCCATTTTCTTTCGTAAACTGCATTCTCGGTGTCTCGGTTTATAAACCACATTACAATAATGCTTTTTTG
>DAHVAI010000198.1 GCA_027314685.1 Nitrososphaerota archaeon
GGATCATTCTCGTTGACTTCAAGACTCGAAAGAGAAGGGATTGTCTATCCGCTCTTTCACGAGGTATTCCCTACAAAATCTGAGAGGGAGACTTTGGAGTTCCTAGATCACCTTTCAAAAGTTGGAATCTTAAAGTCGAAGTTATTGGACAAGGTCATTATTTGTCCAACTTGTGGCAGTTCCTCAGTTTCATCGAAATACAATTGCCCGAGATGCTCGTCCTTTGACATAGGCAAAGCTATGATCATAGAGCACATCAGGTGTGGTTTCATTGGATCAAGAGATAAATTCCAGAGTGGTGATGTCCTGATTTGCCCGAAGTGTAAGAATGTTGTTACCGAAAACGACTATAGGAAGATAGGAACAAGCTTTGAGTGTAACTCATGTGGGACTAGATTTGAATCCCCTAGAGTGAGCCACAAGTGCAAATCCTGCGAAGACGTTTTCACTTACAAGGAGGCTAGATATGAACCCCTATACGAGTTCGAGCTGACCGACGAAACGAAAAGGAACGTGGCGAGAGGCACACTACCTCTTTCTTCAATTATCAACACTCTGAAGGAGAATGGATTCGACGTTGGATCAAGATTAGAGCTTCTAGGCAAGTCCGGAGCCACGCATAACTTCGACGTTGTCGCGAGAAAGGGTTCAGTTTTGGTCGTAGCAAACTTTGCCTTCGAACCAAAGGAGGAGGATATAATAGGACTATTTGCAAAGAAGTATGATGTCGACCCTGCCTTCACAATACTGATAACTTTGACTCCTCCTACTAAAGACGAGGAAAGTGTTAGCCGGGCTTACGGTGTGAAGATAATTTCCCCTACGTCAACTAATACCATAGGAAAGCAGATTGTAGAACTTGTTAATTCTTCGCAAGTCAAAGCGTCTAATGAGAAAGAAGTCACCAATTCATCACAAAGTATACTAGACGGAAAAGATAACGCACCTAAAAGTATCAGTAGTGACACGAATCCTCCTGAAGATCACGAGTCCTACTTTAAATCCGAAACGGAGTCATATCAGACTTACAACCCCAATTCTGAGGAAGACGAGTGGGAAACGAAGTTTTAGAAAAAATCAAAGACCATTCATTCGACTTTATCACGCAAGTTGACAAATGTGATAAATCAGAAAAGAAATCCATTGTGCTGAAGAGGAAATTTTGCTACGCACCCCTGATACCCTGGGTCATTGTTTCGCGAGCCCATCCAGCTACGCATAGAATATTTTCAAAGCGCAACTGACGCTATAGGCGTCTATTCTGCCAAGATCGAGCAAAGATTTTGATTTGAGTAAACGGCATTCTGTTGCTACGACACCATGGTGTCAGACGCAAAGAAACCGCTCATGCAGGAACAGTTTCTACTTCGGAGTTTTCAGGAATTGATCTAAATTCGGAAGATGTACCTTCAGAATCAATATCCTTCAACAAGGCTCTTAGTGCGAGTGCTTGCTCATACGAAACATTAATAGTTCTGGCGTTAGCGAGTTGGTTGATTCTGATTTCGTGGATATTCAGCTTATGCTTAGGTATGGATGCTAGTTTTGCATACTTTCTTTGGTCTTGTGAATTTTGATTATGCATGTGATGGATCAGGTAGACCTCGTAACTTCGTTTGTGTTCCCTTATTGCGAGATATCGATAAGCACCACAATTGCACTTGTCAAGATTGAGGAAATGCTGCACGGCCTTATCAGTGTGCAAAAATCACTTTAACAACCAAGGTGAATTATTTTCGTATCAACCAGTGACTATTTTTGAATCCAAGTCAATTTCAGGAAGACGCTTCATTATCGACGCCGATATCGTATTAGATATATTAGGGAGCTGAAATCATGACCTTGATGGTATCGTATTCTAAGCTAGTCAGATACTGTGAAATGAATGATGGGTATGACCTGGAAACGGCGGGGGCATCTGTGTCGCTTTCATTCATTCCGAATTTCCCCGAAGCAATGGAAAAAACAGAGTCAGATCTTCCAAGAATTCATATGTCGGGTACGGCAATCGATGGCAGAGTTGAGTTCACAGCCTTTGAAACAGAGGATTCAAACGGTATCCGATTTCGAAACAAGGAAGAGGCAGAAATCGTATACAAGGGTTGGCTGGAATACATCGAGGATAACTTTTGACTCGCAACATGCGAGCGAATTTCTGGGCAAGAGATAGCAAATGAATGCGCCTTCACATATCTAAGTCAGTTTGGATGCATCTTTGCAATTTCATTAAAAGTCCTACATTATCTGAAAAGATAGGCAACATTGTAGTGTAATATTCTAACAAAAACTGAAAAAACTTTAAGCGCGTTTTTTGTCTGTGGTGACTTGTGAGCATTTGAACAATTCTTTAGGCCTGAGTGATACCAATAATACTCGTCTAATATCGACTACGATATCGCACTCGGTATTTTTTGAACTTACTCTGGCTGTTTGTGAATGCACATATTCTGGGAGTTGCTTCTATTAATGATTAGAATTGCAGTTAATGGATATGGCGTGATTGGGCGACGACTAGCTGATTCCGTGAGTATACAGCGTGATATGGAGCTAGTTGGCATAACAAAAGTAAAGCCAGATTACAAGGCAAAATTCGCCGTACAAAAAGGGTACAAGCTATATGGAATAGATGATAAGAGCGCAAAATCAATGAAAGACGCGGGGTTGCCAGTCGAGGGCACTACTCGTGACCTGGTCTCTCAAGTGGATGTAGTAATCGACTCTAGCCCGGAAGACGAAGGAGCGAAGAACATTTCACTTTACAGGAATCTCGGAAAAAAGGCGGTATTTCAAGGCGGAGAAGAGCACGAACTAACAGGTATTTCCTTTGTCGCTCAGTGTAACTATGAAAAGGCCAGAAACAAACAGTTCGTTCGCGTCGTCTCATGCAACTCAACAGCACTCTGCAGGGTACTTCACTCGCTGGACGAAGGGTTTGGAATCAGCAAGGCAAACGTCGTGATTACTAGAAGAGCCACTGACCCCGATGATAGTTCTAAAGGGCCGATCGACTCTGTCGTGTTGGATCCAGTGAGTGTTCCATCCCATCATGGCCCCGATGTTAACACAGTCCTTCCAGATTTTCCCGTGATCTCAATGGCCATGAAAGTCCCTACAACTCACATGCACATTCACACGTTAATTGTCTCTTTGAAAAGGCCTTCTTCGACCGAGGGTGTTCTCTCGAAACTGGAACAGACCACCCGCGTGCGGCTGATTGACGGAAAGAAGGATGGCTTCAAGTCCACTGCCAACATCATAGACATGGCACGCGAGATGAATAGTCCAAGAAATGACATTTACGAATCCGTCGTGTGGCGAGACTCTGTCAAGGTGATTGGAAGCGAAGTCTACATGTTCATGGCCGTTCACCAAGAGGCGATCGTCACACCTGAGAACATTGATGCAATCCGTTCTATTGTGGGCGAGAAAGACAAACTCGAGTCGATCGCACTAACAAATAGATTGTTAGGAATCGCGCACTAGTTCACAAAACTAGGGTACGCGATTTCGGTTGGAGTCCAGTCTTCCAAATTGCCTGAGAGATAGGCCTCATACGCCGCCAAGTCTAGCAACGCATGTCCAGAGTTGTTGAACACAATTGTCTTCTTCTCACCGGACTGCTTGCATCGTATCGCTTCGTCGATAACATACTTGATCTCGTGCGCAGATTCGGGCGCCGGAATTATTCCCTCTGTCCTTGCAAATGTGACTCCAGCCTCGAATACTTCATTCTGACCGAATGCAACTGACTTCATATGCCCACCTGCAATTAGGTAAGATATGACTGGCGCCATCGCATGGTACCTGAGCCCACCTGCATGAATGGGTGGATTTTTGTACTGCCTTCCGAGAGTTAGCATCTTTAAGAGCGGTGTCGTCCCTGCTGTGTCGCCAAAATCGTAAGTGTACTTACCCTTTGTCGTATGCGGTACCGCCTTTGATTCACATGCAACGAACTCAATTTCGGTTTTCTTTCTCAGATTATCACCCATGTACGGAAGGCAGAAGCCACCAAAATTCGATCCTCCTCCGATGTTTCCAACGAGCACGTCCGGCGTCACGTCGATGGACTCTAACTGCTTTTTCACTTCTTGTCCGATAACAGTCTGGTGCATTAGAACATGATTCAGAACAGAACCCAAAGAATACCTTGTCTCCTCATCCGTCAGCGTATCCTCTATGGCTTCGCTTATTGCGATACCTAGAGAACCTGGTTCGTCAGGGTTTTTCTCTAGCAAACTCCTACCGAACTTTGTGTTCCTACTCGGCGAAGAAAAGCACTCCGCCCCCCAGATCTCCATCATGACCTTCCTTCCAGGCTTTTGCCTGTAACTCGCCGCGACCATGTATACTCTGCACTTCAGTCCAAAGTAAGCAGAAGACATTGCAAGCGCAGAGCCCCACTGGCCGGCTCCAGTCTCAGTCACTAGTCTTTCAATACCCTGTTTCTTGTTGTAGTATGCCTGCGCCAGGGCAGTGTTAGGCTTGTGACTTCCTGCCGGGTTGACTCCCTCCCACTTGTAGTAGATCTTCGCAGGAGTCTTGAGATATTCCTCCAGTCTGCGAGCGCGCATGAGAGGCGTAGGCCTCGGAAGCCATCTGTATGCCTCTAGCACCTCTTCAGGGATCTTGATCCATCTTTCCTGCGAAACTTCCTGCGCAACCAGTTCCTTTGCGAAGATGCGAAACAATGGTTCGGGCGACATTGGCTTCAGAGTTCCCGGATCTAGAGGTGGAGGGAGCGGTTCTGGAAGATCTGCCTGGATGTTGTACCAGGAAGTCGG
>DAHVAI010000233.1 GCA_027314685.1 Nitrososphaerota archaeon
AGACTATGCCATGAGCTGCATAAACGAGTCTGGGACCATTCTCTCTAACTGGCGCGCGCTGGAAACATGGGAGTCGCTTGAAAAGCTGATCGCGATTCTGCTAAAGGACTCGAATTTCTCATCTCATGAGATGCTCTACGCATGGAAGGAGGGACAACACCTAGCTCTGGCAAAGGAACCGTATGCCTGGCGAGCCGCGCTGGAAGAGATAAAGAATACTGATCTTTCAGCCAAGTGCTCGGGCGTGAGCAAAGAAGAGGCAGTTCTGATGGCAGATAAACCCACGATGCTAAAGGTAGCTGGGGAAATCACGAACGCACTGATGCATTCATACACTTCAAGGCACAAGATCAGCTTTGTTCAGAGGGCGGCGAAGGTTCCGTCCTGATTTGCCTTGTAGAATTTCTTCACTGGAAAATTGAAGATTCCGACCTCGACTACGCCGGGAATCATTCTGATATTTTTCTCAACATCAACCGGGTCATCGACTCCTCCCTTGAACCTGCAATCGAGAATCACATTTCCAGATTCCGTGAAGAATGGATAACCCTTTTCGAGCTTTCGCATCACCGGTTCGGCGCCAAGCTTCTTAACTTTCGCTTCGACTGAGACGACAGAAAATTGGGTAACCTCAACAGGAACGGGTCTGATCAGAGTCGGAACAAATTTTGTCTCGTCAGCCAGTATGTAGCATTCCTTTGCAGAAGATATTATGGTCTTCTCCTTCAAAAGCGCGCCTCCTCCGCCCTTGATCATCGCCCTTGTTTCGAGTGAAATCTGGTCAGCTCCGTCTACAGAGATGTCAATGTCAGACGGGCAATGAGCTGAATCTTCTACGAATCTCAACCCGTTCATGTTGGCGAGAAACCATGATTGCATTGAAGAGGGAACTACTTGCATCCGAAGTGATTCTCTCTTCACTCGCTCCCCAAGCACTCTTGCAAATGTACTGACGGCAGAGCCGCTTCCAAGGCCTAGGACTGAAGAATCCTTCACCAGTTCGTACGCTACGCTTTTTGCAAGTTTTTCAAATGCAGCGTCTATTGTTTCAGCCAATTCTACGATTCAACATCTAGTTTCTCTAAGCGGTCTAGGGCTTCCAGAAGTTCTTTTTGCAACTCTTCGACCTTTTCTCCGGATTTCTTGCTGACGAAATTCTGTTCTTGCATCGGTTCCATATTGCGTATCGAGAGTGTGGGAGAGGCACTGCTGT
>DAHVAI010000243.1 GCA_027314685.1 Nitrososphaerota archaeon
TGAGTTATTCGAGACAGGCGAAAGAATTCTAGTCGAAAGGTCGCAAATTCGAAAGAATGCGATGCACCATCTGAACAATATCATAGGCTAGACTATCGGGACCAAACTCAACCTTCCTGGCGATTCTGGATCTCTGATAACACCATGTAGTCCGGACTGTGGCTTTGCAGCAAACAACACAGGCGTACCATGAATCATCTCGATGGCGATATCTGTATCGCAAAAAGCCCTGAGCTCCTGCAATAATTTTGCGTTTGTGCTCGACAATTGGATCCTGATATTTCCGCTATTCTTCAAGTCTGCCACCCATTCAGTCATGTATTTGGAAATTGAGTAAGCCCCGTACAATCCTTCAAAGGCATCCTGTCCCATTACGACGATTACTGACTTAGACGACTTTTTCCTCAATTCCTGAATTGAGCTATTGATCAATTTCACGTCTTCAGACATTTCTCCGCTGAGTAGGTTGTTCTCTTTTGAATTTGCCTCATAGCTTAGCATGGTGATTGCTCTGTTTATTGTATCTGCCGATAGGTTTGGAAGTAGCTCCAAGAGCTCTTCTCGTGAAAACCCTACGAATGGGACAAACAAAATGTTGTGCCCAGTATTGATAAAGTTGGAAAAGAGGGTTCGCAAAAATAGATTTTTCACCTCCGAAGCTACATCATTCTGGGTCTCGATTAGGTTGAAACTTCCCGGAATCAAGCCTCCACCTAGAACAACGTCCAATGCCTTACTTCCCGAAGAGAACTGGTCCGGTTTTCCGATTAATGGCTCGCCAACTTTCGATGAGTCCTCAGAATCACTTGCAGCAAATGGAGGTAAGTATCTGAATTTTCCAGTGTCTAGCGTAAACAAGAAGCGAGATCTATTGATACTCACGCCGCGCAGTTTCTTTAATTCTATTTCACGAATAACCCTCCCTTGATGAAACTTTCTTCGCAATACGACGACGCCATCCAGTAAATAATCAAGATCTGTCTGTTCCCTTCGCTCAGTGACCACCACAAATCTCGCGTCATAATCCTCAACAAGCTTCGATATCTCTTCAACACCCAAAGTATGTGATTCAAAAAAAAGGCCTTCCCAACTGTCCAACACAACGAAAGGATTGGCAACCTGTTCTAGATACTGCCTCAATCCCGATATCGCTCTCACTCCGTCCATCCTTCTTGAATCCTGGAAGCCTATCTGTTGCTCCGCCAGTCTTGGAACTGTACCGTACTTACCTTGGACGACATCAACCCATGGCTGGTGTTCCTTGAGTGTTTTCGCCGAAAGTCTGGTGGATTGATACACAGATTTGAAACCATTCTTTGAATGATAGTCAAGTAACTGCAATACGAGTGAGGTCTTTCCTGTACCCGGATCACCTCTGATAAGTAGTGACCTGCCGCCAGTAGTAAAGAAATCCAACAGATATGTAGAAGCAACCTCAAGTGGTTTCTTGCTGTCTTTCTGTACGCTCAACACCAAACGCCCCAAATCGAATCAGATAAGGAGTACATTACATCGCCCACCAATCTTGAATATAAATGCGTAAGCCAGCGAATGATTTAACTCTGGCGACACCAACTTGCAGCCGATGTTCACGCTTATAGATGTTAACTTGAGCGTAGCGGCAGGAATGCTCTTGTTCTCCTCATACCTCGACATAAAAAAAAGGGAGGTACCTGACAAAGTCTGGATAATTTTCGGAGGGATTGGAGCCATCATGGAAGTCTTT
>DAHVAI010000249.1 GCA_027314685.1 Nitrososphaerota archaeon
AGGAGAAGCAGCCTCGCGAGTGCTTCCGAATCAGCCTTGTCGGATTTCAGCTTCGACTCGGCAATGACCTTCACCTTCCGCGGGTTCGCAAGGTGCGGTCTGTATCCCATTGATTTCAGCTGCGAATAGATGCTCAGTGCAGAAGATGTCGCCTCCAGTGCAACTTCGATCCTCTAGGAACCCTGTCAAGGAGCGCACGGATGCCATCATACGATGATGGCCCCTTCACCCTCTCAACCACTTTCCCGCTGTTGTCGATCACTGTTGCATAGCTCATTTCCTTATGTATGTCCAAACCTACAACCATTCTTCTCGCCTTCACTACAACACACCTTCCGGTAATGAAGGCTCTTCAGCATACCATCAGTCTCGTTTGGATTTGCCAGCAAATTCCTTTTGTCAAGTTCATCACAGGCCTGATGATAGTTCAAAGGCTGGAGTTCTGGTCAATATTCTGTTCGCATGGACACGCTTATCAACACGACCCGCTATGCTCTCCTCTCATGGCCCTATTTGAACAAGCCATCTTTAACCTAAGCAAGAAAAGCTCAATATTCTGTTCAGAGGCCGATCTTCAGCACTCCGTTGCCTGGGAAGTCCACCTGCTTGATAAGGCTGCAACTGTTCACTTAGAGTATCCGGTCTCTATTCCAAACCGGTCTAGTAAAGCAAAAACAAACGCAGCACATATTGATGGACTCGTTGAAACTTCGGTGAGCTCGGAAAGTTTTGCTTTCGAGCTCAAGTATAAGACCGCTGCATTCTCAGCAAGAAACCATGGATTGTCTTTTGATTTAAAACAACAAGGCGCGGCGGATTTTGCTTGGTACGATTTCTGGTTGGATATACAGCGTTTAGAGTATTTGAAAGACCGGAATCAAATCCTCAAGGGATATGCTTTCTTGCTGACGAATGACAGCTATCTCTGGTCAGGCCCTAGAAGGCAGAGTGCCTCTGGCGTTGAATTCAGTCTTAGCTCCACCGCTAAAGGCCCAGGATCACTGAGTTGGAAAAAGGTGAAGAGTTCCCTAGATGGTAGAAGTCAGCCTATATTACTTTCAAAGCGATATGATATGGAATGGCGTGATTTCAAGAGTTTCAACGGTGTAAACGGTAAATTCAGATATCTTATGCTTAATGTTTAGGTATATGAGAAGCGGCGAAGGTCAAACGGAATGCGTCAATTTCGGTGCGAGCGCATTATCTACTCGCAACCACCTTCAGTACTGACGATGTATGTGTGACAAAGAACAACACCCACTAGTCAGCCTTTATGGAGACACCAAGAACAAGCAGTTCTCTTTGATTCTGGTGATTGGAAGAGAACCCAACGACCCCGGCAAGGAAATGGGTCATTTTGTTGGGAACTATTGTCGCATTACAGCGAATGACAACAACTGCACAATGATAAACGATGATGGCAAAAAGAAGAATGTTCCATTCTGGGACTTATCTTACTCCCTCTTTGCTAGTACGATAGGCATGAAGGGGATGAAGTTCAAACTGTCATGTGTGGAGCGTAATTGCTCTCCGGTCGCATACGCAGATATTTCTCCAAAGACAATCACTGTCGGAAGAAAGAGGGAAAGGTATAGCAAACAAGAGTATTTAGATCATCTCAGGGAAATCCTCCACACGACTATTTTCGAGAGGAATCGAGTCAAGTTGATAGTATTTTCAGGACTCAGTCAGCCTGCATGGGCAGAAAAGTGGTATGGTGCAGCAGTCCGTGAAGTCAGAGGTTGCATCAAAGGAGTATCCACTGTAGATGTGCCTTTCTTCGTCGGAAACAACAAATCGCGCATAATCAAGGCATTTCAGAACCAAGAGAGTCTTACTAGAAGGATCCTTTCCGAATGGGAAGAAAGTGAATCAAGAAAAGGTTATTGATGTAGCAAATTCACGGTTCAGGCCAAGCATCTTTTTGCTTTAGTTATCTTTTTGTGATTACACTCGGAATGGCGCAGTTAGATCATCTAGATAGCTCAGGGGTGATCCTGAGGTGATTTTTCTTAAATCTTCAGTATCTGGCAGAGATCTAATTTCCGTCTGGAGGAACATCAAAACGCCATTTATCATGGTGCCATATCCAAAATGGCAAATGAGCCGTTCAGGATATTGCTGTCTTGCATCTGTGCTCCTCTTAGTCTCTCGCACATGCAATACGCTTGACTATGGCGCAAATAGGATCAAGTGTAGTGAAAATCGCCTGGGTCAAGATTAAGCCATGATTACCACGTCAGGAACCGATTGAGAATGTTCCGAATATGCCGGGATTTGCTATCGGCAACCTCACCAAAAGTCTTCAATACTGTGAACCTGTGACAGGGTAATGTGGCCACCTTTGAGTTCGGTCCCTCGGTCAAAGACGATATCGTGACGGTCCGAAGCCCACGTGATTGGGACAGTGCAGTCGCAGGCTTTGAAGGTGGGAGCATCTGCTGTGTCACCTACCTCGCTTCGGTTGAGGATATAATTCGTCTATTTGAAGTCAACAAATTCGAAAAGGCCGAGTTAGTGTTGGGTTATGGTCTTACCGGGCAGGCGGCAAATGACTTGAAGAGGAATATTGGAAGAGAGCCCATAGAGGTAATAAACAGAATTCTCGGCTTGATTGAATCCAGTAAACTTGCTCTGTATGTACCTAAGGCAACTGATCATTCCAAGTTTTATTTCTTGGAATATGATGGAAGGATACGTGTATTGGTGGGGTCATACAATCTGACTGGTTCAAGGAATACAAATCGGCTTGTGACAATAGATTTCAGCTCACATGACAGAGTTCGTTTCCAGCGTTACACAAGAGCCTATGAGCAGTCCAAAAAGGGAGCCACCTTCTTCATGGGCGATCTGTTGGATCTCGTTCGTGGCCAGGAGGGGGAAGCTAGAGACCGAAGAATATCCGAATGGGTTAAAGGTCTCGACACTACTCAGGAGGAAGAAGGTAATCTGCCCGCAGGCGAAGTCATCAGAGCAGCCCTAGAATCTGATCCTCGAGAGCCGTATTTTGAAATGGTTCTTCCTCCAGAGGCTGCCGATCGCAGAATCCTGGAAGAACATGTCGCACCCTTTACTGTGAAGCGAGAGACCGATCGTCTGTTATTGGACAAACAGAAGCTCTTTGAAGATCACGGTAAGCCAGCAACGACGAAGGCACAGATAACCAAGCCACCATCAGCCTGGATTGAAAATAGTAGACTGATAATAGGTCTGCATGGGAAAGTCGATGTTAGAACAGCGGCGCAGATGGATGTATCTTCAATCAATGCTGGCCTCGATGGTATAGAACGCTACATCAATCTAGTCGATCTTGGGAAGACTCGCGATCCTAAGGTCAGGGAGCGCACTAAGGCGACGATGTACGAAGCGCTTCTTTATTTCTTCAATTCACCCTTTATGGATTGGTACATGAATGAAATGTACCGTCTTTATCCAGCAAATAGGAAAGTAACACCCTTGCTCAGAATTGTCGGCGAAGCAAATTGTGGCAAGTCGCAATTTGTATTGTACTGCCTCAAACTCATGACCGGCGTCTATCTGCTTCCACTACATGCACCAACGGAATTGACCAAGGCTAGAGCGAAGAGGGCTGCAGAATTGTATTCAGAATACTTCCCTCTTGTCTATGATGATGTTGTCGCAGGCAGTCTTTCTGGAAAACAAGGCGAAGTCCTAATAAAATCGTGGTGGGAAAAGTGGTGGAGACCTGGAAGACCGTGGCCCACCCTGATTTTCGTAACAAACGATCAGCGTCAGGCAACGTGGTCTAAGGAAAGAGAGAAGAAGTTGCTTTTTGACGTTTATTTCGAGAACAACGACTTCAATAGGAATGCGGTAAATAGCATAACAAGCGAACGTAACGACATTTACACTTATTTCACCCTCCTATATTTTAAAAAAAGAGGATCGATGCCTGCCAGTGGTGAAGATCCGCTTAACGTTGCTAGGGAAGTCATGAGGGACCTGTACGTCATAGCTAAGCGACAGAAGCCTCCCTTTGTCTTAGAAGGTCCGATAGAAAAATCATTTGACATAGGCAAGGATATGATTCTTGACCTGTTAAATCATCACAAGCTTTCAATAAACGCCTCCACGGATCCTATTTTGGTCAACTTTACCGCGGACATGCAGAAGCAGATGAATGAATATGTTCAGTATATACCAGGCAAGAAGCGCATACAAGGATTGACGGTTGTCATTGAAACACCTGAGGATTTCATAGGGTGGCTGGGATACGATAACCTTCCAGCGGATGTTAGGAGGGCGGTCGACTCTAGGGCCAAGAAGAAAGACAAACGCCCTTTGTTTGCACGGTTGCGTCGGAAATGACCTGCAGGTTAGTTGTCACTAGGCCGACGTAAAAAGAGTATCTTCGCCGTTCAATAATGAACATATCTTCGCCTATTTGGGACAAATGCTGCCTGGTAATATCCATAGTGATGATAGATGTCACAGCCGTTTTTGTCGATTTACATGTGTCAGAATTGTGGCTTCTAAGTGAAAGAGCCTATCTTTGTAATAGGAAGGTGTAAGACTTTGGTTTCCAACAACACATACTGATGTCTTATGAATATAGGAAAATTATGACGATAATTCTTAAGTCCGCTGCGTATTCTACCTTAGACGTATACTCATGATAATAAGTAATATTTCAATTAAGAATTTCCGTTGTTTGAAGTCTGTTGATACTCCGGCAGATCGCCTCACAATTCTTCTTGGCCCCAATGGAGCTGGAAAATCATCAGTTCTCAATGCCTTGGAATTTTTCTTTGATCCAGCATCTAAATACACTCAAGACGATTTCTATAACAGGAATACTGAGAGCCCAATTGAGATAACACTCAAATTTTCAGAGCTCACATCAGGAGCGCTCAGAACCTTCGCATCGTATATTAGTGAAGAGGAACTCACGGTCACCAAGGAAATGAGCTGGCCTATAAATCGTGATAGTCAGAAGTACTTTGGCAAAAGACTCAGGAATCCTGACTTCAATCAAGCTAGAAGAGCTGAACGTGCTGAAGACTTGAGAGAAAAGTACTCGCTCCTTAGGGAATCATACACCGATCTTCCTGACGTTAGAACCAGGCAACTGATATTGGAATCTCTAGATGCGTGGGAACAATCGAATCCTGGAAAATGCCAACTCGTTAGAGACAATTTACAATTCTTCGGCTACAGAGAAGTCGGAGAAGGCCGCATCGAGAAGTATGTCAAATTCCTTCCCATACCTGCCATACGAGAGCCCTCTGATGATGCTAGCGAGTCTAGAGGTTCTATTCTAGGTGAACTGATCAACCTGACAGTTCGAAAGTTGCTGCTAGATAGGCAAGATATCAGGGAACTGGACGAGAATACCATCAATCGCTATAAGGCACTTCTTGAACGCGATGAGTTGCAAACGCTCGAAAGGGAAATTTCGACTTCACTTTCGATGTTCGCTCCCGGGGTGGGATTGAAGATCAGGTGGATGACAGATGATATTGATATTCTGTCTGCAATCAAAGCAAATGCTTTTCTTGTTGAGGATGGGCATGAATCACCGGTATCATTTTCAGGTCATGGATCTCAAAGAGCATTTGTCATGGCGCTGTTACAACAATTGGCTGTCCATCCTTCGACGCGAAGTGAAAACTCTGC
>DAHVAI010000250.1 GCA_027314685.1 Nitrososphaerota archaeon
GATTTCGGCAGAAGGCCATCCTCCGGAAATCATGCAGCTTTCTTTCGCAAACCAGCTACTTTCGATCTATTACTTGGTTTCGCACAGAACAGAACTCGCACGTTCGCAAAAGAGACTCCTAGATTTCCCGGAATTTATCGATGAGTTGGTTGCAAAATTCGCGATGCAAGGTTTCGGACTGCAAATTGATTCGCTAACTCGAAAGCAAATCCAGTATGCAGGATCGTTCAAGCGAGGATCTGCATAACGCCCGAACGCTTCCTCGCGCGGATATCAAACTCAAGCAAGACTATCTGCTGCCATTGGCCCAGAGACAGCCTCTTCTTTGCGAATGGCACAGTAAGGCTTACGCCGACAAAAGTTGACCGGGTGTGTGAGTGGCCGTTTCCGTCGCGCCACGCTAGTTCGTGCTCATTGATCCCTTCTCTGTGGGGACCCTTCCTATCGCTTTCCTCAAATTGTCAAGTATCCCTTTCTCCCACTCGATTATGGGCAGACCAGATGTAGTGGATTGCGGGAACAAGTGAGCCATCACATTTTGCGCCTCGCTGTGTTCAATCGCCTCCTGAATCTTTTCGGTAATGTTCAATATGTCATCCTCGCCCCGAGTTGTAAACTCGAAGTTGTGCGTCTCTATCATTTCAACCGGTTGAATTTCAATCCATAGTATTATTAAACGATGACCGAGGTTGTCTTACCACTTCGATTCAGGGTTAGTGCTTTTCCTAATTTTAAGTGAATTAGATTGACAAAGTGGGTAGTTACGTCAGCGTGGCCATATTCCTCCGATGTACCTCATCTCGGCAACTTGATAGGATCTGTTCTCTCTGCGGATGTTTTCGCCCGTTTCCAGCGATTAATAGGAAACGAAGTGTTGTTCGTATCAGGGTCGGATGAACACGGAACACCACTCGAAGTTGAGGCAATTAAGCGAAACATACCGGTGAAACAACTGGCTGATGAAAACCATGCGAAGATTTCAGAGATATTCCGGAGGTGGAATATTTCCTATGACAACTACACTAGGACTGAAACACCATCGCACAAAAAGTTCGTAAGGCAGTTGTATTCCGACATTTTGAAGAATGATTCCTACATATTTACGCAGACCGAAAGGATTCACTATTGCCTGGTAGACAAACGTTTTCTTCCGGATCGATTCGTTGAAGGAACTTGTCCTTACTGCGGTTTTGAGAGTGCAAGGGGTGATCAATGCGACCGTTGTGGCCGACCTCTGGATGCAGAGCGGCTTACAAAGGCATACTGCGTAATATGTAAGAATCCGACTGAGCTTAGGGAAACTACCCAGTGGTTCTTCGACCTTCCCAAATTGTCATCGTATGTGTCTGATTATCTTTCTAGGGCAGAGCTGACATCAAATGTCATTAGATTCTCACAGGCATGGGTGAAAGATGGCTTACGCCCCAGATCTGTGACCAGAGACTCCGAGTGGGGAATCCATGCACCATTTCCGGGCGCCGAAAGAAAGACCATCTATGTGTGGATGGAAGCTGTGCTGGGCTACGTATCTGCCGTGATAGAATATTTTGAGAAACGCGGCGTTCCAGAAAGGTGGCAAGAGTTCTGGTTAGATCCAAGTGCGAAGACCTCTTTTTTCATCGGAAAGGACAACATACCGTTCCATTCAATCATTTTGCCCTCGCTTTTGCGCGCTAGTGGGACAAAATACAATGAACCATACATGATTAGCTCAACAGAGTTCTTGAATTTCGAAAACCAGAAGTTTTCAAAGAGTAGGAAAATTGGGATTTGGACTGATGAGGCATTAGAAATTCTTCCAGTGGATTATTGGAGGTTCTCTCTAATCGCGCTGAGACCGGAAGCTAGTGATGTAAATTTTGGCTGGGATTCCTTATCCGAAAAGGTAAACAACGACCTTAATGATGCAATTGGTAACTTTGTACATCGCACTCTTGTCGGTGTTACAAAATTTGCAAAGAATAGTTTTGATCTGAAACTCCGACAAGTTCCCGTTGAATTCCTGAAAATCATTGCTGCTTTCAAGGATAGGCACGACAGAATCTTCGAGCATTACGCCAATGTTGAGCTGCAAACCACATGCAGATTGATTATCGAGCAAGCATTCGATGCAAATAAGTTTCTCAGTTCAACCGAACCATGGAAGACGATAAAGACCGACAAAGAGAAGACGATGCAGATTCTTTACGTGGCCCTCACTGCGCTAAAGCTCCTAGCTTGTGAATTGTCACCCATAATACCAGAGACGAGCGCGAAAATAGTAACCCAATCTGGTGTATTCAAGACAACCAATGGGAATCCTTCTTGGACGGATGTCTCGATAGATCCTGACGTTCCTATTTCGGCAAGGGCGATAAAGCCCATTTTCTCGAAGGTAAACACTGAAGAACTAAGGATAAAACTAGAAACATTGCGCGCCAGCAAACAAGTTAAAACCTGAAAGTTGCTGATAGACTAGACATGTCCGAAGACAAATCACCAAATCCACCGGTGCCCGAAGTTACGTTTGACGAGTTCAAACGGATCGAGATCAGAGTAGCCAAAGTCGTCGAGGCCTCAAGAGTCCCAAACTCTTCAAAGCTTGTGAAGCTAATTTTGGACATTGGAGGTGACAAAAAACAATGCATTGCAGGATTGGGAGCTGTCTATTCGCCCGAAAAACTCCTTGACAAGCTAATAGCCGTTGTCATGAATTTGAAGCCAAGGATTCTAATGGGACTTGTATCTGAAGTGATGCTTTTGGCTGCTGGCGATGGTCCTGAAATATCTGTCCTTACGCTAGACAAACCTATTGGTACTGGAGCTAGAGTCACCTGAGTCAAGAAGATCTGAAACTGTCTACATTGTTTCATGACGTGGAAAGCCACGCGTTACCTCTTCTGACTACCAATCCTACATCACCACTGAGTAAAGAGGAAAGTCAAATATTGGCGCTGCAGAGAATTCAGAGGTTGAACCATTTAATTGGAGCGATAGCTCGCAAAAGTAGAGAAAAAGCTCCGGATATGAAGGCACTTCAGACCTTTGTTAGCATCTTGACCATAGGCGTCAAGTCTGATAATATTCCGCAAATGAAGTACGCATTGAGCCAAGCAAAAAGTCTAATTGCGACTTTCGAGAGCGAATAGTAATCAAACTTTATAGCGTGTTTCCGAATGTTTTGATTGATTGGGGCCAGTCGTCTAGCTTGGTTAGGACAACACCCTTACACAGTGATTTGGAAGATATCGCTGGAGCAAACGGTGTGGGTCGTCGGTTCAAATCCGGCCTGGCCCACCTACAATCATGCGAATCAGTTTCTGCGCTTAGCTTGTTTCTCTTCTTCTCCCACAATATACTGCGGTACGAGCTCGACCACCAGCAGGAATATCGCCAGAAGCAAGAACATCTCACCAAAAAGATCACGTAGTTGTCCTGACGAAAACAGAGCTCCCAAGCCGCAAATCAGGACTACGGCGTAGACGAGTAGTTTGAGCCTCTTCAACAAATAACAATGGAATTTGATCGCATTAAACGCTATATCTTGAGAGCGTGTAATCGCAATTGGTTACGGCCTCAAGTGCAATAAGATCGTTTAGACTGTTTTGACTTGGAATATTGCTTTCTATAGTCATCATATGCCGACACCACTAACTTCCTTTAATCGATAGTTTGTGTTTCCAGAACATCTCATAGACATGACGAGCTGTTCCCAATGTGGGCCCGCTAAACATCCTTGGAATGATACTTTGTTCCTGAACAAATTCACGCGCATCACTAACAAGTTCATTTTCGGGCGTGTAGAAGAAGCTCTCGACAACATGTCGACCTTCAATCCTTTAGTCTTGAACTTTTTTTCAAATATTTCCTTAAGGAGTTCTGCTTTAATTATTGTTCTCGATATTCAAACCAGTCATCTGGGAGCAAACAGCTCAAAAATGAAGCCTTGGTATGAATCTGAAATCCATTCCGCTGTGCAGCTAAATTTAGGCAATTCAAGAGAATACATACACATAACTGGGAAAACTAGAGAATGGTATGTACTATTTCCATGGTATATACGCTATAGATTGAATATACAGCATGTTTATTCTGTTAGTAATCCAATATGCTAGTGTAAGTGATTAATCATGGCAACAGTTTTTGAAGATAAACAACCAAGCAAGACCACATCAAGCAGTGGAAGTTGGAACGAGGGTGTCACACCACCTCGGCCGATTGTCCAAAGTAAACAAAACGTGCAAGACTATGAAGTGGTTTTCGTAGTGGACGACAGCAGCACAAGCCAAAAGGCGTTTGATTTTGCTTTGCAGACAGCAAAGAACTTCGAAGCAAAACTGGTCCTTGTTTACACCACCCCACGCAAGGAAGTTCCTTCGGGGTATGTAGAATTTGCCAGGGTTGAAGGGATCAGAGATTACGAGTGGCACTACAACAATGACACATCAAGTAGCAAACTCGATAGCCTAGCTAGAAAAGTCGAGGAAGCTGGAGTCGAATGTACCACGCAAGTACATGTTGGTGATGCAAAGAGCGCAATGGATTCTTTCGTAGGTGATTCTCGCGCCATCATAGTACTTAACAAAGGTTCGCGCAGATCTTGGTTCCCAAGGTCGATTGCAGGGCTCTTTTCGAAAGGCGTAACAGAGCTCGGCGTCCCAGTGATGGTCGTTTAAACCTTCTAAAGTAAGACAGACTCTTTAGAATCTAGGAGGCAGGTCTATTTCAGATAGACTTTGCCCCAACGAACTTCCAATTTCCCTTGAGTGAAGAAATGAAGCGCCTTCACGAGCGCTCTTGCTTCAAGCTCACGTCCGGTTTTTCTAATGCTTGCCAGGTTTTCATCTGGCTTGACCCTGAATGATTCCTGCCAAATAATTGGCCCCTCATCAAGATTTTCAGTTACAAAGTGGGCCGTACATCCAATTATTCTTGCGCCTCTCTCGAACGCCTGTTCGTAAGCATAAGCCCCAGGAAACGCAGGCAAGATCGACGGGTGGACATTGATTATCTTGTTTGGATACCTCCAGACGAAGTTAGGGCTGAGAATACGCATGTATCTTGCCAGTGCGATAAAATCGATATTGTGTCTTTGAAGTATCCTGAGAATCTTTGATTCTCGCTCCTCTGGATCCGTCGCCCGGATGGAATAGAATGGGATTCCTCTACGTTTCGCAAGTGGTTCTAGCGAATCTTCACTTCCGATCACAACTCCAATGTTTGCTTTGAGCTTTCCATTCTTCACCGCTTTCATGATCAACTGAGGACATTGCGGTTCTTTTGTTACCATGATGGCCAGATTCAGTTTTCTGTTTGTTTCCAGATAATGAATTGCCACATCCATCTGCAGCTTCTTGCCCAGATGTTTGAACTCTGTTGTGAGATACTTCTGATCAACGTTCCTTGCAAATGAAGCTTCCATTTGCATCCCAAAGAGGCCGCGCACAACGCTCTGATTCATCGACTCTATGTTTCCGCCACTCTGGAATATGAGGTTGGTAAACGACGCAACGACTCCCTTCTTGTCCTTTCCGACAACGCTTAATTCGACGAAAGCGCGATTGGTTGACTGCACGATAAGATCTCTAGAATTTTCGATATTAAACACGTTTGGATCGCTACAACTAACTGTGACGAACATAGGAGTTGCGCCTGCAACATAGTGTCACACTCTTCAAGCTATGACTCTAGCATGTTCGTGATTGTTGTTGATTGGAAACAAGTATAATATCTTCCTTTCAAACAATGCTAAATGAATCCCAAACATGCTTTCCATATCATGGACAAAGTACAACATTTCGAGATACCTGCAGACGACCTGGCTCGCGCCAAGAATTTCTATTGCGCAGTTTTCGGGGTGTAAGATCCAGGACGGCCCGGGTATGGAGTATGCGATGGTTGACAGCGCGTAAACAGACGAGAACAGGCAGCCCATTGGAGGAACAAGCGGTGGAATCCTCAAGGGAACAAGGACTACATAAGTGTGACTTCGATAACGATTACTGTTTCTGACATTGACAAAGCAATACAGGAATGGAGTGGTCCCCGTAAAAGGAGAACGTTTTTTCGCTTTGAAGGTTCATACTTTTTCCTTCATCTCCCAGCAAGATAAGAATTCGTACGGCGTTCTATATCCGAGTGACGAGTGCGGTCTGTTTTCATTGTAATCTCTGA
>DAHVAI010000259.1 GCA_027314685.1 Nitrososphaerota archaeon
AGAGAAAGAATGCAATAGGCGATCTTCACGCGAAGGCGCAAACATTCGAGACGAACGAACGTGAACACGACATCCAGATTTCAAAAATCGAGACCAAACTTGATACTACGAAGCAGTTTGTATCGAAGTACGCTGACGACACCAAGATTCTTGGCGACAAACTAAGGTCAGCAAGAGATGAAATTGAGAAACTGGAGGCTGAGAGGAAAAGCGTTGAAAAGAGAGTTTCGGCTCTTTCTCTAGGATCTCAGAAACTTGCTTCTATGCTATCTTCGTTTGACTTGACTGCATTCGATGAACGATCTGCGGAGTTTAGTCGAAAGAGTCTTGACTTGAACTCGAAGCTTGAACTGGTAATTTCCAACATTCGGGATGACGAAACCGAAATTACTAGGATAAGGGGAGACTTGGAAAACAATCAAAAGCCCTCGCTCGAGAGACTAAGACAGCAGAGTTTGGAGGCCGAAATTAAATCACGAGAGAAATCAGAGTTTCTCGTGCAAAGCGAACCTCGACTAGCAGAGTTGGAAGCAAACCTTGTGTCGCTAAAAGAACGAGAAGCCGAGACAATAGACCGCGCCGCAAAGTATCAACCCCTTTTGGAATCACTGGATTCAAGATTAAAAAATCTCAAGATTGAAGAAGATTCAGTTCGGAAGCAGGTTGCAGTTGTTGACAAGGAATACTTTTCGATATCCAACGAGCTCACTAGGTTTCAGGACAACGAGCGCACACTCGTCGGAGAGCTGGCCATTTTCGGATACGCCGAACCAATTGATGCTTTTGAAGGTGCAGACGAACTGCTGCGAGAATTGAATTCAGAGTTCAACGCTCTCCGAAACAGCGTCAATTTCAATGCGGACAAGAACTACAGAGAAATCTTTGAGAATTACAAGTACTCTTCTGTTAGGAAAAATGAGCTAGAGAAAGAAAGGAACGTCATAGTTACTTTCATTGAGACCATAGATACAGAGAAGAGGAAAGTGTTCATGGACGCCTTCGAGAAGATCGACAAGGAAATCAGAGTCATCTTCACAAAGATCACAGGCGGCAATGCTTGGCTAGAGATTGAAAACCCGGACTCGATTTTCGATAGCGGGGTCTTCCTGATGGCTCAGTTTCCTAACAAGCTCCCGAGAGACTCAAGCTCGGTGAGCGGTGGCGAGAAAACAATGGCGGCGATCGCCTTTATTCTCGCAATTCAAGCAGTCTTTCCTTCGCCCTTTTATCTGTTTGATGAGGTTGACGCGCACTTGGATAGCGTGTACTCGGGCAAGTTCGCAGGAATACTCGCAGAAAGGTGTGGTTATTCTCAAATCATCATCGTTAGCCTCAAAGACACAGTAGTCTCGAAGGCAACTTCTGTGATTGGCGTGTACATGACGCAAGGAAGCTCAAAGGTGATTCGCTACAAGAGCGGAATGGAAGTTGAGTTGAAGAATGAGTGAAATCTCCACGGACGCGCAAAGGAAAAGAGAATTATCGCGCCCTCCGCTTAACTTACTTCTAAACCCGGATGGAAACAAGATAAACAAACCTTGGGAGGTGGATCTAGAGAGACTCCTAACTACTTTTCTTGAATTGATAACTAAGAGTCAGTTCCTAGATCTGAGATTGTGCGGTTCTGCAGCTCTATCTTCGGCACTAATTTACAGATTGAAGGTTGAGACTCTATTCCTTCTGGATAAGATAAAGGAAGCACGAATGCAACGCATAGACATCTCGGGAGAGGTCCCACTCCTGCTTGATATGCCCTTCAGGCAAGAGGTGTATTCGACTTCAATAGAAGATCTCGTTTCCACTCTGGAAGCAATACTGGAGGACATTATTCGCGGAAAGAGGAAGCAACAAGAGCGGACGAACTTGTTGCTGGAGCCAGAGTACACGTTCGAACCTGATCAATTCCTTAACAAGATCGCGGAGCAAGTCAATGAGTTCCGAATAATGGTCCTTTCAGAGATAAAGAGGCTTCATAGTTTTCTCTTTTCTGAATTCATCAGAGGCCGCGACGCACTGGAAAAAGCGCAGTTTTTCATCTTCTTCTTGTTCTTGGCAGTAGAGGGAACGGTGATATTGGAGCAGACTGAGAATGACGATATCATGATTTCGGGAGTGCCAGTCACCACTGTGTAGGTAGTGCACCTTGACCTCTAATCAAATCGATACTCAAGGAAGTGTGGAAGAGGGCCCGACTAATCTTTCAAAAGAAGCACAAGCTAGAATCGAGGTTGCTCTCTACGCCTCCGGCAGGCCGCTGAGTCTTGATGAGATTTCTAAGGTTGCTAAAGTGACATCTCGAAAGAGACTTGGCGATTTGATGAGAGATCTCTCGAGAAAGATCAACACTACATTTAATGCGCTTGAGCTCAAAGAGATTGATGGACCAATGTACTCTTTCCAGCTGAAACCTGAATTCAACGCAATCGCAAAGAGGTTTGCCACCAAGCCACTACTTTCAGTCTCTGCACTAAGAACACTTTCGTATGTTGTCTACCTGCAGCCAGTTAGCGCTCACGAGCTGGTGCAGAGAAGAGGGACTGCAGCTTATGCCCACGTTAAGGAGCTGTGCGAGATAGGCTTTCTGAGGTACGAGAGGCGGGGAAGGTCCCGAGTTTTCAACACAACGGACACTTTTGCGGATTACTTTGGCTTGAGCCATAACCCTGAAGAACAACGCAAGCAAGTGGCAAAGCAGGGGTTGATTTCGAAGGCGCAGCAAGTAGACAAAACGATCCCAAGCTAAGCATTCTTTGATACTTCCTATTTCACATCTGATTTAAGCTCTGTTCCCATGGTTTCAATTTAATTTGAGCTATCCTCGGCGCAGAAAGCTCGTTTCAAGTTGTACAGGCAAAGATCAACACACGCCTTGTTCTTTGGGAGTTGACTTTTTCGTTTCCTTAGGGGATCAAAAGATCCATCAGAGTAGGCGGTGATAGTTTAAGCTAAGATTCGTCTCTGAGGGGATGGCATGGATCCTCTTCCTGAAAGTGTTTATATGCAAAGACCGGTAGCAATGGGAGTTACTTCGGAAGTCTAGTGTGGTTATGGTAAAGCCAATTGAGAATCTTCGCAAGCGAAAGTTGACAGGCGGTAGAAAAAAACAACTTAGGGGCAGACGGGCCTTCGAGAAGGATGGGTACGCCGCTGAGACGTTGCTAGGGCCAAATGAAAGCTATCATCGGAGAACAGCCGGTGGCGGACTGAAGACGAGTCTCAAATTTGCAGATATGGCGAACGTTCATGACAATTCAACTGGCAAGACTCAGAGCACAAAGATTACACGCGTCTTGGAGAACCCTGCAAACAGAGACTACGAAAGACGGGGTGTTATTACAAGGGGCGCTCTGATAGACACCGAACTAGGAAACGCTCGGGTCACATCGAGACCGGCGCAAGATGGCGTGATTAACGCAGTCCTTGTGAAATAGACAGAGTGGCAAACCTCTGGAAGTACCTTCGTGTTGAAGGATTACAAACGATACGTACTCTGGTTAGACTACTTCAACTCGACCACGAGTCGTCAAAATGGACGACGTATACCACTCAACAAGTCTGTCAAAGACCCAACGCTTGACGAGCTCCGAGAAGCTTCCCAAAGAAGTGGATATGCCGCTGAATCTTATCCGGCGAAAGTTCCTTCACGGCCTTACATTCCATCAGGATACATTTCCGTTGAGAAGAAAAACGGCGTAAAAAAATCTCAAACGATAACCGACATCGCAAAAGCTCTCTCAACTGTTCGGGGAGAGAGAACTATTGCGAAAGATCAGACAAAGACAGGTCAAAAGAAGCGATAAAACCAAAATCTGAGCCGGAAAGGTGGTACGTGCAAGCCGTAACCCTCTTTCTGTTTTAGGCGGGATTCAGCTATGCGGCCTACCTGGGACTCTTGCGGCTATCATCGTTCCCTGTTTGGCCTTGGTCCCCACGGGACAACCGTTTCATTCCGCACCGGGAATCTCAGCATTTCTGCCTCAACGTGTCTTCCGGGTTGGATATCGTTTCTGT